>JBKJVO010000246.1:0-6568 GCA_046717305.1 Candidatus Limnocylindrales bacterium | reverse complement strand
GACGGCCACGCTCGTACGCCGCGATTCTGATGAGCCAGATGCATCAAGGCGGCCGACGCCCGATCCGTGCAAGGCGCACGGCGCGGCCTCGACGGTTGTCAACAACGTGTGTGGGAAGTACAGCTAGCCTCGACGCCGTGGGCCGGGTGCGGTGTACGGTGGCGCCGCGTTGGTCCCACCCTCCGTTCGTTGCTCCCAGACCGCCCTGTGATCCGGCCGCGCCGTCGACCGGGGTGGCAGGTCGTTCTCGTCGGATCGATCCTCATCGGCGTCGTGCTGCTCGTGGCCCAGCCCACGGCACCGCCGCTGCCCGGAACGGCGAGCGAGCCTTCCGCCCCGGCGTCGCCGGCGGCCGATACATCCTCGCCGTCGGCGGGGACCACCACGTTGCGACCCACGATCGTTCCGACGGCCGGTCCGACACCGGATTCGACCCCGGCGACCCCCACGCAGCCGGCCTCCTCCGGCGATACGACGGCCGGAAGCCAGCTTGCCGAGCTCCTCGGGCGGCTCCGAATTGCGGACGAGCAGCGTGCCGGGTACGACCGCGACCTGTTCGAGCACTGGATCGATGTCGACGGCGACGGCTGCAACACCCGCTATGAGGTCCTGATCGACGAAGCAGTGATCGTGCCGACGATCGGCGTGGGCTGCACCCTGTCCGGCGGCTCCTGGTACAGCCAGTACGACGGGCTCACGTTCACCGTACCGGGCGACCTGGACGTGGACCACGTCGTCGCCCTCGCCGAGGCATGGGATTCGGGCGCGTCCGCGTGGGCCGCGGAACGTCGACGCGACTTCGCCAACGACGTCGGCGTACCGTTCGCGCTCATCGCGGTGTCGGCTGGGTCCAACCGGAGCAAGTCGGATCTGGATCCCGCCGACTGGCTGCCTCCGTTGTCGGCGGCCCGCTGCCCCTTCGTGGGCGCCTGGATCGCCGTGAAGGTGCGCTGGGATCTGGCCATCGATCCCGCCGAGCAGCTGGCGCTTCGATCCCTCGTGGTCGACTGCCCGGCCACGACGATGCCCGATGTTCCCGCCCCGAGCCCGGGGCCCACGTCAGTTCCGACCCCCTTCGCGTCCTCCGGATCGGGAGCCTGCGACCCCGCCTACCCGACGGTCTGCATTCCGCCCCCGCCCCCGGACCTGGACTGCGGCGAGATCACGTTCCGGAACTTCGTCGTCCTCGCCCCGGATCCCCACCGCTTCGACGGGAACCATGACGGGGTTGGGTGCGAGACCTGAGCCTCGAACCAAGGAAGCTCCTTGCGACGCCTGGGTGCACGGCATTGGCATTGGGGAGCGGCCCGTTCCCTGTGCTGGCTCGAGCGTCGAGCCGGCAGGCTCGTGCCAGAGCCCCCCACCAGCCCGGCCTTGCCTCCCAGTCAACAACCTCACGTCGGGTGCTCGTTTCTTGTCCAGGAGGCAGAGACGCGGCCGCGTTGGACGGCGCCGAACGCTCCCAGGGCCACGGTGATTGCCCAGGGCGCACGTTTGTTACCGCGAGCCAGCGGATCGTTGACTGCCGGTCAACCGCCGGTGGGCTCGGGCTACGTCGACGTCGACGTCGAACGGATCCACGCGGAGTTCCAACGCTGGTCGGCCGCCGAGGAGCCGTGCTATCGTTTTCGGTCGCGGGCGGTTAGCTCAGTTGGTTAGAGCACATGCTTGACATGCATGAGGCCACTGGTTCGAGTCCAGTACCGCCCACCAACCCGGCCCTGCCGGGGAATATCGAACGCGATGAGCGGGACCCGCCGCGCAGGCATCGATCCGAAGAGAGCCGGGCCACGGCTGGAAGCCCGGCGATCGACCGGCGACGGCACCACCCGCGAGCGACCGGAGAACCGGCCCGGGTCCGCCCGTTAGCGCGGCACGAGCGTGCGATGTCGAGCGCCACTGCACCGAGATCGCAAAGGCGGGTGGAACCGCGGGAGGCCTTCGACCTCTCGTCCTGTCGGGCGGGAGGTCGTTCGATTCTCAGGGAGGCACGGCAGACGATGGTTGAGCAGGCAGAGCATGAGGACGAGATCCTCGAGGCCCCGGCGCGAGGCTCGGCCGACGAGCTGCTGGACGCGGGCGCCCATGACCCGATCGACGCCATGCGTCACTCCAGCGCACATGTCATGGCGGAGGCCGTCCTCGACCTGTTTCCGGGCGCCAAGCTCGGGATCGGGCCGGCCATTGCTGACGGCTTCTACTACGACTTCCAGCTTGCGCGACCGCTGACCCCGGACGACCTCGAGTCCATCGAGGAACGGATGCGCCAGAGCGTGGCCGCCGACCACCGGTTCGTCCGGCACGAGATCCCGCTCGATGACGCCCGGGCAGTGGCCGAGGGCCAGGGCCAGACCTACAAGATCGAGATCCTCAACGATCTCGCGGCTCGCGCGACGGCGGCCGGCGAGGCACCGCCGGTCACCTCCTTCTACGAACACGGATCATTCAGCGATCTGTGCAAGGGTCCCCATGTCGAGAGCACCGGGAGCATCGGTCCGTTCAAGCTGCTGTCCGTCGCGGGCGCCTACTGGCGGGGCGACGAGAAGCGGCCGATGCTCCAGCGGATCTACGGCACGGTCTGGGCTTCGCAGGAGGACCTGGATCGTTACCTCTGGCGGCGCGCCGAGGCGAAGAAGCGGGATCATCGCCGGCTCGGCGTTCAGCTGGACCTGTTCAGCTTCCACGACGTCAGTCCGGGTTCCGCGTTCTGGCATCCGAAGGGTCAGCGGATCTGGCGGACGCTGGAGGCCGCCATGCGCGAGCTCCAGGAGCGCCGCGGCTACCAGGAGATCAGCACGCCGATCCTCGTCCACAAGAAGCTCTGGGAGCAGTCGGGCCACTGGGGCCACTACGACGACAACATGTTCCGGGTCGAGGTCGAGAACCAGACCTACAGCCTCAAGCCGATGAACTGCCCCGAGAGCACGTTCATCTACCGCTCGCGGCTGCGGTCATATCGAGATTTCCCGATCCGCTACAGCGAGTACGGCCGGCTCCACCGCAATGAGCGTTCGGGCACGCTCTCGGGCCTCACCAGGGTGCGCCAGTTCATCCAGGACGACGCCCACATCTACGTCCGGCCGGACCAGCTGGCGGACGAGATCGAGGCGCTCCTCGGCGAGGTCCGGGAGGCCTACTCGTGGTTCGGCCTGGAGCCGCGCTTCGCCTTCGCGACGAAGCCCGACAAGGCGATCGGCGACCCGGCGCTCTGGGAGCGCGCGGAGGCCCTCGTCAAGGCCGCCCTCGATCGCGCCGGCGGCAACTACACGGTCAAGCCGAAGGACGGGACCTTCTACGCACCCAAGATCGACATCTACATCGACGACGCGCTCGGGCGCGAGTGGCAGATGGCCACGATCCAGGCCGACCTCGTCATGCTCCCGGAGCGCTTCGACCTGACGTACATCGACGAGGGCGGCAAGGAGCAACGGCCGATCGCGATTCACCGCGCGATCTACGGCTCGCTCGAGCGGTTCATCGGGATCCTCGTGGAGCATTTCGCCGGCGCCTTCCCGCTCTGGGTCGCGCCGGTCCAGGCCGTGATCATCCCGATCGCGGACCGGCACCTCGAAGCCGCCGGCGAGCTCGCGGCCGTGATGCGTGCGCGCGGGCTGCGGGTCGATGTGGACGATTCGGACGGGCGGATGCAGAACAAGATCCGCGTCGCCCAGGAGCAGAAGGTCCCGTACATGATCGTCCTCGGTGATCGCGAGATCGCGAACCGGACGGCGTCGCCGCGCACCAGGGCAGGCGAGCAGCAGCCGCCCGACGGCTGGGAGGACCTCGCCGCCCGGCTTGCCGCCCAGTCGAGCGCGCGCCAGCCGGACTGAGCTGCCTCCCGACTGACGAGTGCCATCGGGGTGGGCATTCGGGGAGTACCTGCGCAGCGGACGGCCCCGGCGCTGGACGGCCACCCGACCCTGCCCTCCGCTGATCGGCCCGGAAGGCCCGTGGTATAGTCCCGCGACGGCCGGAGGGCCCAGCCCTGCCGTGTCCGTGAGTCCAACGTACCGAATGCCGGAGGATCAACCATCAGCCGAGACCTGCGCGTCAACCAGATGATCCGGATCCCACAGGTCCGGGTGATTGACGAAGAGGGCAACCAGCTGGGCATCCTGCCCACGCCGCAGGCTCTCGAGATGGCGCAGGAGCGGGGCCTCGATCTCGTCGAGGTGGCCCCGATGGCAGCCCCACCGGTCACTCGCTTCCTCGACTTCGGCCAGTACAAGTACGAACTGACGAAGCGGGAGAAAGAGGCGAAGCGCCGGCAGCGGTCGGTGACGTTCAAGGAAGTCCGCCTCTCGCCGAAGATCGGCATCGGCGACTTTGAGACCAAAGTACATCGAGCGATCGAGTTCCTCGAGGACGGCGATCGCATCAAGGTGACGGTCCGGTTCAGGGGTCGAGAGTTGACCCATCCGGAGCTCGGCCGGAACCTGATCGCAAAGTTCATGGATCTGGTCAAGGATCACGGCGTCGCGGAGCGAACACCCGTCCTGGAAGGCAAGTCGATGTTCATCACGATGGCATCGACCCACAAGCCCAAGGGACTGGAGACTCCGGTGAGGCCCGGGCGGTTCGCCGAGGGCGAAGCGCCCGAAGGGGATGCACCCGAAGCGGATGCCCTCGCGGTCCCGACACCTGTGGCGACTACCGCGGCCCCCGCGCCGCCAGCAACGCCGGCCCCGGGGCCGGCAATGACGGGAGAGTGACGGCACCGTGCCGAAGATGAAGAGCCACAAGGCCGCCCAGAAGCGCATCGGCGTGACCGGCAGCGGCAAGGTCATCCGAGTGAACGCGTGGCGCGGCCACCACCTCGAGATCAAGTCGTCCCGGCGCACGCGTCGGTACGCGGGCAAGTCGGTGATGAGCGCCGAGCATGCGAAGCAGGTCCGGCGCCTGCTTCCGTACCTCTAGGAGTATTCGAACCTCATGGCACGAGTCAAGCGAGGCGTCACCTCCCACAAGCGGCACAAGCGACTCCTGAATGCGGCCGAGGGACGAAAGGGCACACGCTCGCGCCTGATCAAGCCGGCCCGCGAGGCGCTCCTGCATGCGCTCGCGTACGCGACCCGGGACCGCAAGCAGCGGAAGCGCGACTTCCGTGGGCTGTGGATCATCCGGATCAACGCGGCGGTCCGCACCCACGGCCTGCCGTACGGACGGTTCATCGCCGGCCTAAAGGCGGCCAACGTCGAGCTCGACCGCAAGGTGCTTGCGGACATCGCCGTTCGCGATGCCGCCACCTTTGGACGGATCGTCGAGGTCGCGAAGGGCGCCTGAGGACCGGCCGCAGCCGGCGCATCTCCCGGACCGCGTAGCCCTCGACGTCAATGACGATCGAGGGCTCGTGATTCGCCGGAACCCGAGGCCGTACCATCCAGCCCACCCGGACGTGACGTACCAGGGACCCGAATGGACCTCGCCCAGCTGACTCGCGACCTCGAGGACCTCCGAACGGAGGCCCTCGGTCAGGTCGTGGCCGCGCCGGACAGCTTGACGCTCGACGCGATCGAACTCGAGGTTCTCGGCAAGAGGGGCCGGCTGACCGGGGTGCTCCGCGGGATCGGGGCCTTGCCGGCCGACGACAGGCCGCGCGTCGGGGCCGCTGCAAACACCGTCAGACAGGCAATCGAGACGGCCCTTGCGGAACGCGGCACGGAGCTCCGCCGGTCCGAGCTCGGAGCCCGGCTCCTCCTCGAGCGCATCGACGTCACGACGCCCGGTCGGCCCATTCGCCGGGGCTCGCTCCACCCGAGCATCGAGGCGATGGGGGACATCGCACGGATCTTCGCCCAGTTCGGGTTCGTGGTTCACGAGTCGCCCGAGGTCGAGGACGACCGGACGAACTTCCAGATGCTGAACATCCCGCCGGACCATCCGGCGCGCGATCTGTGGGACACCCTCTACGTGGACCAGCCCGGCCAGCTCCTGCGAACGCACACGTCGCCGGGCCAGATCCGGGTCATGCAGGCGATGGAGCCGCCCATCCGGGTCCTCCTGCCCGGCCGCTGCTACCGCTACGAATCCGTTGACGCCTCGCACGCTTTCGAGTTCTTCCAGGTCGAGCGCCTGATGGTGGACGAAGGGGTCACGATGGGCGACCTCAAGGGCCTCCTGGATGAGTTCGCCAGGGCCATGTTCGGAGCGGGCAAGCGGACCCGCTTCCGGCCCGGCTACTACCCGTTCACGGAGCCGTCCGTCGCCTTCGACGTCGAGTGTCTTGTGTGCGGCGGACCGGGCTGTCCGGCCTGCGGGCGGAGCGGCTGGATGACGATCCTGGGTGCCGGCATGGTCCATCCCGTTGTCCTCCAGTACGGGGGCCTGGATTCGGAGCGGTACCAGGGGTTCGCGTTCGGCATGGGCCCGGAGCGGATCTCCATGCTCAAGCACGGGATCACGGACCTGCGCCTGTTCATGGACAACGACCTCCGGTTCCTGGAGCGGTTCCGATGAGGGTGCCAACCTCCGGCCGATGGCTCGCGGGAGCGTCGCCACGGCCGTCGGTGAGCGAGCGCCGGCATACTGCCGCTGTTGCCTGCAGCCGAGCCAAGCCATGAGAGTGCCG
>JBKJVO010000245.1:0-11501 GCA_046717305.1 Candidatus Limnocylindrales bacterium | reverse complement strand
CGCCCGGTCGTTCGTGGAGCGGATCGACTTCCGGACATCGCCGGGCAACCTGGGCGGGGCGGAACAGGCGGAGCGGATCAGGCGCGAGGGCGGCTGGCTCGGGCGCGGGCCATCCGTCGTCGTCACGGACCTGGGGATCTGGCACTTCGACGACGATGGCCAGATGCGCCTCGACTCGCTCCACCCCGGCGCGACGCTGGATGACGTCCGTGCCACGATCGGCTGGGAGCCCCGGATCGCCCCCGATCTCGCCGCAACGCAACCGCCCACGGACCTGGAGCTGCGCCTCATCCGCGAGGAGCTCGACCCCGAGGGCGCCTACACGAAGTAGGTCACGTCGTCTCTGACGACGCTCGGGCCCGGACCACGAGCACCGGGCAATGGGCGTTCCGGACGACGTGGTCGGAGACGCTGCCGATGAAGAACCGGCCGACGGACCCGCGCCCGTGGCTGCCGACGACGACGAGGTCTACCTGCTCGCTCCTCGCCGCGTCCACGATTGACTCGCCCGGATCACCCTCCCAGATCAGGAAGCTGACCCGCACCCCGGCGGCGCGACCACGCGACACGAGGTCCTGCGCCGCCGACTCGCGGGCGCTGCGGACCTGGTCCACCCGTGCGCCGAAGCGGCCGCCCGGCAGGCGGTGGGATCCGGGGTCGATCACGCTGACGATGAGGAGGTCGGCGGAGAGGTCGTGGGACAGGTCGAGCGCCTGGAGGGCGGCCCCTTCCGACGACGGCGAAAGGTCGGTGGCCAGGAGGATGCGGCGGATCCCGCCGGTTGGGCTGGGGCGCCGCGCGGCAGGGGATACCGGGAGGGTCGCGGTGGCGGACGCTCGGGTACGCATGGATGCATCGTCCGGGACGGCTCGCCGAACCGAAAGTGACCTGTGGCCCATTCCTGCGGGCCGGTGGTCCCTGCGACACCGGTGCTCGCCGCCCGCCGACCGGCGCCAGACACCGGCCCGGGACGACCGCTCGCCGGCTGCTACCCTCACGGGCGTGACCGACCAGACCGTTTCGCGGCCGCTGTCCGAGGCCCTCGGCAAGGACTTCTCGGTCGTGGCGGCGATCGACGCCCTGGACACCGCGACCCGGGCGATCGCGGGCGAGCTGGACCTGGACCGCGTCCTCCAGCTCATCGTGGACAGCGTCCGCGAGCTCGTCCACGCGAGGTACGCCGCGCTCGGGATCGTCGACGCCAGCGGGCGCATCGAGCGCTTCATCACGAGCGGGATCAGCGCTGAGGAGCGAGGGCGAATCGGGTCACCGCCGCGCGGACACGGGCTGCTTGGTCTGATCATCCGCGAGGCGCGCGCCTACCGGATCCCGGACATCTCACGTCACGGCGACGCCTACGGGTTCCCGCCGAACCACCCGCCGATGCGCTCGTTCCTGGGCGTTCCGATCCGAACCGGCGGCGAGCCGATCGGCAACTTCTACCTGACCGAGAAGCAAGGCGCCAGGGCATTTGGCGAGCCGGACCAGCGGCTGGTCGAGATGTTCGCGCTGCACGCCGGGATCGCGATCCAGAACGCCCGACTCCACGCGCGCGTCCAGCAGCTCGCGGTGCTCGACGAACGGCTCCGGATCGGGCGAGACCTCCACGATGGGATCATCCAGGGCATGTACGCGATCGCGCTCTCCCTCGAGGACGTCTCCGAGCTGATGGCGGACGACCCGGGTGAGGCCTCCGCCCGCGTGGACCGGGCAATCGATCGCCTGAACACCACGATCGGTGAGATCCGGACGTTCATCGTCGGCCTCGGGACGGATGTTGCTGAGGCCGCGATCGGAATCCGGCTGGCCGGCCTGGCCGACGAGCTCCTCCTGAGCTCGGGCGCGCGGATGGCCCTCGACCTTGACCTCGCCGGTGCCGACGAACTCGACGAGCGACTTCTGCCCGAGGCGGCGACCCAGCTCCTCCAGATCGCCCGGGAGGCGCTCAGCAACGCGATCCGCCACAGTGGCGCGCCGCGAGCCCGGTTGACGCTGCGGATGGAGGGCGACCAGGCAATGCTTTCGGTCGAGGACGACGGGCGTGGCTTCGACACGACCGCACCGCGCGGTGCCGGCCATTTCGGCCTCGCCAACCTCCACGATCGGGCGGCATCGGTCGGTGGCCGGCTGGAGATCTCCAGCCGCGCCGGCTCCGGGACTCGTATCATCGTCCGACTGCCGCTTTCGAACGGGGAGAATCTCGCCACGTGACCGACGCTTCACCACCCCGCCAGCTTCGGCTTCTTGTCGTGGACGACCACGAGGTCGTCCGCCAGGGCCTTGTGGCCCTCCTCGACCGGCGCGAGGGGTTCCAGGTCGTCGCGGAGGCAGGAACCGTCGCCGAGGCGATCGACCAGGCACTCCGCTTCCAGCCGGACATCGTGATCATGGACGTCCGCCTTCCGGACGGCTCCGGCGTCGAGGCCTGCCGCGAGATCCGATCCGAGCTCCCTGCGACCCGGGTCGTCATGCTCACCTCGTATCCGGACGAGGAGGCTGTCCTCTCGGCGATCGTCGCCGGGGCCGCGGGCTATCTCCTGAAGCAGATCCGCGCCCGTGACCTCGTCTCCGCGCTGGAGGCGGTGGGACGTGGCGAATCGCTTCTCGACCCGGCGGTGACGGAGAAAGTCCTCGAACGGGTGCGGCGGATCGCTACGGGCACGTACACGGACGAGCTGGCTCAGCTCACCTCGCAGGAGCAGAAGATCCTGCTCCTCGTCGCCGAGGGCAAGACGAACAAGGAGATTGCATCCGACGTCTTCCTGTCCGACAAGACGGTCAAGAACTACGTCAGCTCCATCCTGTCCAAGCTCAACCTTGAGCGGCGCGCGCAGGCCGCCGCCTTCGTCGCCAAGCACCGCTTCGATCGGGGCGGGGGCTGAGCGCCGGCTATCCTCGGGGCATGCGAATCGTCACTGCCGAAGCAGCCGTCGCGGGGATCCGATCCGGCGACCAGGTCTACCTCCACTGCGCCGCGGCGACGCCGTCCGTGCTCCTCGACGCCCTCGTGGCGCGAGCGCCCGAGCTGCGCGACGTCGGCGTCCTCCATCTCCATTGCGAGGGTCCGGGCCCGCATCTCGCGCCGGAGATGGCGCCGCACTTTCGGCATCGCGCCCTGTTCATCGGACCGAACGCTCGAGCCGCCGTCAACGAGGGGCGCGCCGAGTACATCCCGGCGTTTCTGTCCGACCTGCCACGCTTGTTCGACGACGGACTGCTCCCGCTCGATGCGGTCTTCGTGAACGCCACGCCGCCCGATGCCCACGGGTTCTGCTCGCTCGGAACGAGCGTCGAGGCGATGCACGCGGCCATCCGGGCGGCGAAGACCGTGATCGTCCAGTTCAACCGCGCCGTTCCACGCACCCTCGGAGACAGTTTTGTCCACGTGGACCGGATCGACCTCGCGATCGAGTGCGACGTCCCGCCCTACGAGCACGAGGTCGGCGAGCTCGGCGAGGTGGAACGGCGGATCGGGCAGTTCGTGGCGGACCTCGTGCAGGATGGCGCGACGATCCAGATGGGAATCGGCGCCATCCCGGCGGCCGTCGGCGTTGCCCTCGCCGACAAGCGCGACCTGGGCGTTCACACGGAGATGTTCACCGACGTCGTGGTCGATCTCGTCGAGAAGGGCGTGATCAACGGCAGCCGCAAGGAGCGGAACCGGGGGAAGATCGTGGCGGCCTTCATCCTGGGCACGAAGCGGCTGTATGACTTCGTACGCGACAACCCGATGGTCGAGATGCGCCCGGTCGACTTCACGAACGACACGAGCGTCATTCGTTCGTTCAGCCGGATGACCGCGATCAACTCGGCGATCGAGGTGGACCTCACCGGACAGGTCGTGGCCGACAGCATCGGCCATCGGATGTACTCCGGAGTCGGTGGGCAGATGGACTTCGTCCGCGGCGCCTCGCTGGCGTCGGAGGGTCGTGCGATCATCGCCCTGCCATCGACCGCCGCCGGCGGGACGGCGTCGCGCATCGTAGCCGCCCTGAAGGAAGGTGCAGGCGTCGTCACGACGCGGGCCCACGCCCGGACGATCGTCACCGAATGGGGCGTCGCCGAGCTGTGGGGCCGCTCGCTCCGGGAGCGAGCCGAGGCGCTGATCGGGATCGCCGACCCCGCGTTTCGCGACGAGCTCGGGTCGGAGGCCCGCCGCCTGAGGCTCGCCTGACTCACCCGGCAACCCATTGCCCGCGGCGCATCGGGCCGACCCCATTCGTGACAGATGAGAACGACCTGAGCGCCGCCCGAGCGCGTCCCCCGGAATCGAAAGGGTGGATACCGGGCGTCCCCTCCGGTATCCACCGCGCCTGAATTCTTTGCATGCCACGCCGGTCTTCGATAGGGCCGAAGGTCCCGACTTCGGCGGGACTCCACGGACCTCGAAGTGCGGCATATTCCCGTTCGGCACCTCTGTCGGCATCGGCGGCCGGTGGTCTCAGCCCCTGTCCATTTCGAACCAGGTCGCCGCATCGCGTGGGAGCACGTCGGCGAGGAGCGTGACGCTCGCGAGAACTGAAATGCGACCGGACGGGAGCGGCATGGGCTCTACCGAGAGGTTGACCGCACAACGCATGCCGGCGCCGCAAGCGAACAGCAGGGTTCCAGCCGGGCTTGGCAGCCAGCGGAAGGCATCAGTCCGGAAAGCCGGGTGGGTGCGGCGCAGGTGCAGGGCCGACCGGTACAGGGAGAGCATTGAATTCGGATCGCGGGACTCCGCCTCGGCCGTCAGGTCCCGCCACGCGTCCGGCTGTGTCAGCCATGGCATCGAACCGGCCGGGCCGAAGCCGAACGGCGCGACCTGCCCCTCCCATGGCAGCGGTACTCGGCAGCCGACCCGCCCGCGGATCGTGTGGCCGCTGCGCTCCCAGGTCGGGTCCTGGAGCAGCGCGTCGGGCAGGTCCTCGACCTCCGGGAGCCCCAGCTCCTCGCCCTGATAGAGGTAGGCGCAGCCGGGGAGCGCGAGGGTCAGCAGGATCGCCGCCCGCGCCCGCCGCGTCCCGAGTCCCAGACCCGCGGGCTGAATGTCGTCGCAGGTCGCGGCGTCGAATCCCGGAGTGCGCCCGGCCGAGCCGCGTCACCTGGCGAGTGGCATCGTGGTTCGCGAGGACCCACGTCGGGGTGGCACCGACGCGCGCATGGGCATCAAGCGTCTCGTCGATGACAGCACAGAGCGCCACCGCGTCCCAGGGCGAGCCCATGTATGGGAAATTGAACGCCGCGTGCAGCTCGTCCGGGCGAAGGTAGTCCACCAGTCGCGGCTGGTCGTAGACGCCGACTTCGCCGATCAGGACCCGGTCGCCATCGTATCGATCGGCGATCCGCCGCCAGGCCCGGTGGATCTCGTGGACCTCGGGCCGGTCCCAGTGCGGATGTTCTCCCGGCGGCACCGGCTTGCCGGCGGCGTGCTCCGGGGCGAGGTCCGGCAGGCCGCTCGCCTGATGCGCGTGTCCGCATCAATGGGTGTCTTGGGTCGCGGCCCGCGGCCGCACAGGAGGTGTTTGATGCGGCCACGGGCATCATTGAAGAGATGCCTCGCCCGCGTCGGTCCAGCAGATCCAGCCGCCTACAATCGGCGGGTGCAAACGTCCCCATCAACTCCCCGCCTGCTGCGCCGATGACCGGGCGCGTCTTTCGTCGCTCGCTGGACCCCGCCCTCCCCGTCGCCGCGCGCGCGGAGGGCAGCACGATCTGGGATGCGGAGGGGCGGGCATACCTGGATGCGGCGGGCGGCGCGATCGTGGTCAACGTGGGCCACGGTCGGCAGACCATCGCAGACGCCATGGCGGCCCAGGCCGGCCGCCTGGCGTACGCGCACGGGAGCGCCTTCACGAACGAGCCGCTTGAGGCATATGCGGTGGAGATCGGGCCCCACCTCCCGATCGACGATCCACGGCTCTACCCGGTGAGCGGTGGCTCGGAGGCGATGGAGACGGCGCTGAAGCTCGCCCGTGCCTACCACCTCGCCCGCGACGAGCGCGACCGGTGGATCGTCTTCGCGCGGTGGGGGAGCTACCACGGCAACACCCTCGGTGCGCTGGACCTCTCCGGTCGAAGGCCGCTCCGACGGCCGTACGAGGGCTGGCTCGGTCGGTTCCGCCACCTCTCCGCTGCGTACCCGTACCGGGCGGGCGAACCTGGTGCGAGCGCGCTCGGGGACGCGGACGAGTTGGCCGAGGAGCTGGATCGCGCCATCGTCGCGGCCGGCCCGGGGACCGTGGCCGCGTTCGTCGGGGAGCCGATCGTCGGTGCCACGCTCGCGGCGGCCGTCCCGCCGGACGGCTACTGGCGGGCGATCTCGGACGTGTGCCGCCGCCACGGCGTGCTCCTCATCGCCGACGAGGTCATGACGGGATTCGGGCGAACGGGACGCTGGTTCGGCGTGGATTACTGGAGCGTCCGACCGGACATCCTCGTCGCCGCGAAGGGCGCGACGTCGGGCTACTGGCCGTTCGGCTTCGTCGCCGCGTCCGGCGAAGTTCACGACACGGTGATGGACGCCGGCGGCTTCGTCCACGGGTTCACGTTCTCGCATCATGCCGTGGGGGCCGCCGTCGCTCGCGAGGTGCTCAGGATCATCGAGACCGAGGACCTTGTCGCGGCCAGCGCGGCGAAGGGTGAGCGACTCCAGGCGCTCCTCCAGGCCCGCCTCGGCGGTCACCCGAACGTCGGCGAGATTCGCGGGCGAGGCCTGATGGTTGGCCTCGAGCTTGTCGCAGATCGCGAGACCCATGCACCGTTCCCGCGCGCGACGAAGGTCACCGAGGCCGTCGTCCGTGGCGCCAAGGCGAACGGCGTGCTGCTCTACTCGGGCACCGGCCTCGCCGACGGCACGGATGGAGACTCGATCCTCCTCGGCCCGCCGTTCGTGATCACGGACGATGAGCTCGACCGGATCGTCGAGGTCCTCGGCGACGCCGTGGAGGCCGCGACCATGGCAACGACGACCGAGCGGACCGCGACGACCCCGGCTACGACCAGGTGATGTCAGCCTGAGACACGCGTTCCCGACGAACGACCGTGCCGTGCGGTCAGCTCCGACGGAATTCGGTCGGTCGCGCGCACGTCTCGTGCTCATTCGTTCAGATCGTGTGTCTCAGGAAAGCGCGGCGCCTCGGCCGAGACCTGAGGGGCGCCGCCCCGCAACCCCTAACGGCGTCCGCCGCGCAGCAGCAGGAGCACGCCCATCACGACCAGCAGCGCCGGCAGCACGAGGCTCCCCACTTCGGGCATCGCGATCTCCGTCGAGGCGAGGAGCACGAGCGCCGCGCCACCGATGGCCTGCCAGCCCCAGCCGCCTCGGCCGGACACGCGGACGAGGGCGATGAACAGCAGCGCGATCCCGAAGAACAGCGTGCCCCAGCCGGGGCCGAGCGCATAGCCGAGTCCCTCGATCGTGCCCGGCAAGGCGAGGGCTGTCAGGAATGCCCCGAGATAGAGCGCCGCCGTCCCGCGCCGAAGCGCCCAAACGAGCAGGAACGCGAGCCCGGCCGCCAGGACGGAGGTGTTCCCGAGGTTCCGGTATTCCGGCAGCACGTTCTGGACGATCAGCAGCGCCCCAAACACGACCAGAAAGATCCCGATCCATGGCAGTCCGGGCCGGCGCTGCTCATCCGGCCCCCACTGCCAGCCATAGACCCGGATCGCCGGGCCACTCCCTGGAGCGGAGCCGCCAACCGGAGCGGAGCCGCCGCCTGGGTCCGTCGCGTTACTCATCAGCGCCTCCTCAGACCGGAGTCGCCACGGGCTCCGTGGCCGCATCCGGCGCCTCCCCAATCTCATCCTCGACATGGCTGAAGCCGAGCCGATCGGCCAGCCGCCCGAGAATACCGGGTGCCCACCAGTTCCACTCGCCCAGGAGGCGCATGGTGGCCGGTACGAGGAGCACGCGAACGACGGTCGCGTCGAGGAAGACGGCGAGCGCCATCCCGACCCCGACGCTCTTGATCGTCACCGTGTCGGCGAGGGCGAAGGCCGAGAACACCACGACCATGATCATCGCCGCACCCGTGATGACCCCCGCCGTCTTCGCCAGCCCCTCGGCGACCGCGGCGGTGTTGTCGCCGGTCCGGCGGTACGACTCCTGGATCCGGGAGAGGAGCAGGACCTCGTAGTCCATCGACAGCCCGATCAGCACCGCGAACATGATGATCGGGTTGCCGGCGATCGTGAATCCGAGCGGCTCGAAGGCCAGGAGCTCGTGCAGGTTGCCCTCCTGGAAGATCCATACGAGCGCCCCGAAGCTCGCCGACAGCGAGAGCAGGGTCATGATCACGGCCTTGATCGGGATCGCAAGGGAGCCAAAGAGCAGGAACAGGATCACCGCCGAGGCGAGGAGCGTCGTCCCGACGGCCCACGGCATCCGATCGTTCTGGGCGGAGAGGAAGTCCGCCGAGATGGCCGCGGATCCTCCGACCAGGACCCGCTCGATGCCGTCACCGGGATCCACCGCACGCACCTCCGGGACCACGGCCGTCCCAGCGGGCGTCGTCGGCCGCAGCGGGCTGACGACGTCCAGGCGGACGGTCGAGTCGCGGATGTACGCGTCCCGGAGTGCGTCCCGCGCCGACTCCAGCTGGGGCGGCAGAATCCCAGCCGGCGCGGCATACAGCTGGGCCACCGCGTCGGCATCGAGGAGCGCGCCCGTCGCAGGGTCGAGGATCGCGAACGGGCCCTCGACGCGGTCGACGCCCTCGAGGCTCCCGAGCGAGGCTGCGTAGGCCATGACCGCGCGAACACTCGCGGGATCCGTGCCGTCGGCCGTCGTGTCCACGAGGACCTGGATCGGCGTCGTCTCGCCGGGTTGGAACTCGTCGAGCAGGGCAACCCATGCGTCGCGGCTCGGGATCCCGGCCGGGAAGACGGTCGCGTCCGGCACGCCCTGCTGGAGGCGGAAGAACGGCGAGCCGACAATGAACAGAACGGCCAGGACCGGCACGAGCACAGCGATCGGGCGGCGCATCACCGCATGCGCGACGCGTTCCCAGCGGGAGTGCCGGACGGTCTGCTGGGCGCCAACGATCCCGACGCGGCGCAGGAGCGTCCGAACCGAAAGCGCGTTCACGCGCGGACCGAGCATGCCCAGGAGCGAGGGCAGGAAGGTGAGCGAGAAGACGACCGAGCTGACGACCACCGCCGCGCCCCCGAGCCCGATCGAGCTGAGCGCCGAGGCCTCGAACCAGAGCAGGCCGGACAGGCCGATCGCCACGGCGATCCCGGAGAAGAAGACCGCCTTGCCAGCCGTGGCGACCGAGATGACGACCGCCTGCTCCACGCTCCTGCCCTTCCCGAGCTCCTCGCGGAACCGGCTTGTGATGAACAGCGAGTAGTCGATCGCGAGGGCCAGCCCGAGCATCGTGGCGATGTTCAGGACGTAGATGCTCATCTCCGTCCGCTGCGCCATGAGGTTGATGATCGCGAGGGAGGACGGGATCGCGAGGCCGGCGACGAGGAGCGGCATGCCGGCCGCGACGATCGAGGCGAAGACGAGAACGAGGACGAGCGCCGCGATCGGCAGCGAGACGGTCTCGGCGCGCACGAGGTCCTGCTCGGAGAGCTCGGCCGAATCCTTCTGGACCGGCCCGAAGCCGGTCAGGCCCACGCTGTACCCGTCCGGTGGCGCGAGGAGGACCTCGATGTCATCGACCGCGCCGACCGAAGCGTCGTCGGTCATGTCCAGCCCGATGACGACGTATGTGGCATCCCCCGCGACGCTGATGAACCGATCGTCGAGGGTCTGGGCGAAACCCGTGATCGCGCTGACCCGATCGTCGTCGAGGAGCGGGGCGACGGTCGCGGCGACCGCGTCCTGAAATGCCGCCGATCGGGCGTCCGCGCCGGCCGCGTCCGCCCGGAAGAGGGCCACGAACGAGGTCCGCCCGCTGCCGAACTCGGCCTGC
The DNA here is from genome assembly GCA_046717305.1 of Candidatus Limnocylindrales bacterium. Classification (GTDB taxonomy): domain Bacteria; phylum Chloroflexota; class Limnocylindria; order Limnocylindrales; family CSP1-4; genus UBA5189. The sequence goes on along the minus strand of JBKJVO010000245.1, from coordinate 1,599 downwards.
AGGCGGTCGGCGACCGCCGCGGACTCGGACTTCGGGTCAAGCCATCCGCCGGCGCTGAGCTGGCCGGCAGTACCGGCCGCGAGCGGCGCCGCGGCGCCCGCGAGGACGAGCGTGACGAGGAGGACGAACCGGCGCCGTCGGTAGACGAAGGTGCCCCATCGACTGAACATCAGGACTCCTTCGATTGTGGTTGCGCTGCCCGCGAGCGCCGTTCGACGGCTGGATCGATGGGAACGATAGCGAACGACTCGCTGAACCGCCGGGCTCGGGCCCGCGGGCGTCGGCGCCGCGTAGACTCGCACCGATGGCCCACATCCAGACGGTCCACGGGCCGATCGATCCTTCGGTCCTTGGGTTTACCCTGCCCCACGAGCACACGGCGATCGTGCTCTGGCAGATCCCTGGGCGTTGGGATTACTGGGAGCTGACCCGCGACGAGCCCGTCATCACCGTCGAGCTGGCGCGATTCCGCGACGCAGGTGGCACGGCCCTCGTAGACCTCACGCTGCCCGGCGTGGGCCGGGACCCCGCCTGGCTGGTGCGCCTCGCCCGCGCGACCGGCCTCCACCTCGTCATGGGCTGCGGCTGGTACCGAGGCGCCTATTACCCGGCCGAGGCGCTCATCGACCGCCGGTCCGTCGAGGACCTCGCCGACGAGCTCGTGCGCGAGACTGAAGATGGGATCAAGGTCGCCGGTCTCGATGTCCCCGTTCGCCCCGGAATCATCGGGGAGATCGGGACCGACAAGCCGTGGCTGTCCGCGCAGGAGGAGCGCGTCCATCGGGCGGCCGCGCGGGCGTCCCGGAGGACCGGTCTCGCGATCACGACCCACGCCGTGATGAGCGACGTCGGGATGGCGCAGCTGGCGGTCTTCGAGGCCGAGGGCGCCGACCCTGGCCGGGTCGTGATCGGCCACGCCGACTCGTTTCCGGTGCTCGATCACTACCTCGAGATCCTCCGGCGCGGCGCGAACGTCGAGTTCGACTTCCTCGGCATGTCGTTCACGCCGCAGGAGCGCCATGGCGAGCCGCGCGTCATCGACCTCCTGCTGGAACTCCTGTCACGCGGCCACGCGGACCGCGTGCTCCTGAGCCAGGACGTCTGCCACAACTCGCAGCTCCGCCACTACGAGGGCAACGGCTACACGTACCTCCAGGAGACCTTCCTGCCGCGCCTCCGCGCCCGCGGCGTCTCCTCGGCCGAGCTCGACCAGCTCACGATCCTCAATCCGAGGCGCATCCTCACCGTCGAGTGACAGCATGCCAAGCGACCACGGCGTCCGACCGGATCCATCGACCGCAGGCCCCGAGCCCCCCGGAGCCCGCCCAGCCGGCCGGCGAACCCCCCGCGGCCCCGCGGGTTCAGATACGACCCCGGGTCGTATTAGACGCACGTCCGTCAGATTCTGGCCGTCGTCTTCACCGTACGGACGCCCCGGCCGTGCTCAGCGACGTTCGAATAGGCGCGATCCGTCTGCGGACAGGCGCCCTGTCGGGGGCTAGTAAGACCCCGGATCGTAGGTGGTGCTCAAACCGCCACAGCGGGCGGATACCACGATCCCGGGTTGTGGGTGACCGGGCGAACCTCGCCCTCGTGGGT
>JBKJVO010000244.1:0-7260 GCA_046717305.1 Candidatus Limnocylindrales bacterium | reverse complement strand
GCCCGCGGAGATGCAGTTTCCGGCAGAACGGGCGGCCTGGTCGCGCTCGTTCATCGGGATCACGTGCCCGGGAGTGGCGGACCCGCGGGACGGCGAGGTCGGCCCGGACGACGAGGAGGGCGCGGACTGCGCGGGCCTTCAACCGGGCAGTTCGGCCTCTGGCTTGGGTCCCAGGCGGGCGAGCGCCCCGCGATAGAGGGCCGAGTGCGGATCGAGCGCTTCCGCAAGGCGGAGGTGCGTGCGCGCCTCGCCGGTCCGGTCGAGCTTCTTCAGGCTCTGGCCGAGCGCGAAGTGCCCGTACGGCGACGATGGATCCACCCCTAGAAGTCGCTCGAACGTCTCCCGGGCGCGATCGTGCTGACCGGAGTTGAACTGCGCCCTCCCGAGGGCCTCCAGGATGGAGCCCTTGTTCGGCTCGGCCTGCTCGGCGCGCTCCAGGACCACTGCGGCCTGCGCGTGGTGGCGGCTTCGCAACAGGGCCTGACCGCGCTCGAGCAGCTCGTAGGCGCTCTCGCGATCGTCGATCGGGCCGGACGACTCGTCCATGGCCAGATCGTGGCACGGAACCGCCTCGGGCGCCGGCGACGACGGCCCAGGGAGTCCGATCCGGAAACTCGCCTACCGGCCGCTCTCGCGCCAGTCGGCGAGGTGAACCGGGCGCAGCCGCGGGCTCTCCGTCCGGCCGGGGATCCGGCCACGTTTCGCGATCGGCCGACCGTCGATCTCCTTGAGATCGCCGGTGAAGTCGATCGGGGTCGCGCCACTGATATACGACCCAACCGCGAAGGAATCGACCGGAGCGCCGGCCTCCTTGAAGTAGCGGATCCGGTCCGGCGTCAGGCCGCCCGAGATGACGATTTTCACGCTCCGGTGGCCCGCCTGGTCAAGCCGCGCGCGAACCTCGTGGACGAGATCGGCGGTGACCCGGCCGCGCTCCGAGGGAGTGTCCAGCCGGATGCCGTACAGCCGATCGCCGAGCGCTTCGGCGACGCGAAGCGCCTCCTCTGCCTCGTCCTTGAACGTGTCGACGAGGACGATCCGCGGGACCTCGGGCTCCATCTCGCGATCGAATGCGCGCGCCGCGGCCACCGTGTCGCCGATGATCAGGACGAGCGAGTGGGGCATCGTGCCCGTCGGCGCGAGCCCGGCCAGACGGGCCCCAGCGGGCGTGGACGCGCCGACACATCCGCCAACGATCGCCGCGTAGTCGAGCACGTCAACGATGTCCGGGTGAACGTGGCGCGCCCCGAAGGAGATGACCGGCTCCGGGGTTGCTGCCTGGACGACCTCGCGCGCCGCGGTCGCCCAGCCCGTGGACTGGGCGAGCATGCCGAGGATGGCGGTCTCGTACAGCCCGAATGCGCGGTAGCGGGCCGTGATCCGGAGGACGATCTCCTTCGGGGTGATCTCATCACCGTCGTCGAGAGCCTCCACGACCGTCTCGCCAGCGCCGGCGGCGGCAAGGACGTGTCCGAGGAGGTTCTTCGCCTCGTCGACCCCGCACAGGACGGCGCTCTGCCGCGCGAACACCTCCATCGTGACGACGGGATCCAGACCCTCGACCTCGAGGACGCGGTCCGCACGGGCGAAATAGACGTCCGCGGAATCGCCGGACAGGATCTCCCAGGACGGACGTGTGCGGCGGATCGGCATCAGTGCGCGCCGCTCCCCGAGGCGTCAGGTCGCGGTGCTCGACCCCTCACCGTCGACGGTCCCTCCCTCAGGACCCGCGGCGCCGTCCGCACCGGGCGGAGGGGCTGGCGAGTCGGCGGCGAGTGTAGCGTACGGCCCGCCCTCAGCGGCCGGTTCGGCCGGCGGGGGCTGACCCGCCGGTACCCGACGCGAGCGGCGCCGAAGGACAAGCGCAATCAAGATCAGGACGGCCGCGCCGATCACGATGCCGGCAAGCGCCAGCCGCGCGAGCCCGATCCGCGGCGCGTCGTCGATGAGCGCGAGGGCCACGGTGGCCACCACATGGACCCTGTCCAGGTCGCCGGTCTCGAAGGCCGCAGCCGCCTCATCGTAAGCGGCCCCGGGCGTGACACCCAGGAGGCCGATCCAGGCGACGACGTCCGGCGGCACGGCGACCGCGTCGTGCGCCCGGGTCAGAACCTCAAGGGCGTCGAGGTGCTCCTGTCCCGTGGCCTCCGCCTGCTGGAACCCGCTCTCCGCGGAGTCATAGGCTGTCTCGAAGGTGCCGTCCGGCTCGAGGCCCAGGCCACCGGCGAGCACCTGGATCTCGTCACGGAGGTCCAGAATCGCGGTCGCCTCCTCGATCCGCCCGGTCGCTCGATCGAAGCTCCAGCTTCCCATCGGCGCCCTGACGTAGATCGGGGGCAGCCAGCCGGCGCCTGTCTCCAGGAGCCTCGAGTACGCCGCCCGTGCCACCGTCCGAGCGTCCAGCTCTCGATCCGCGCTCAAATCGACGACGAATTCGCGGACGAGCGTCTCCGCCCTGCTGGAGCCGCCGACCTCCTCGAGCAGGTCGAGGAACCGACGCCAGTCGTCGGCCCCAGGCACGGACTCCGGCGCGCCGACGCCGACGTAGGCGATCGTGTCGTCGTGGGCCGCCCGGAAGATGGACCGCAGCCGCTCCGGCCCGACCTCCTCAAAGAGCTCGTTCACGATGTACCACGAGGCGTTGTAGCCGTACAGCTCGCGAGCCTCGGTCTCGTCCGTGACTCGGCCGGGGAAGGTCCACGAGAGCAGGTCCACGCGGCCGTCGTCGTCCGGCCGCGGGACGTCCGGGGACTGCCGCGCCTCGCCGAGTCGGACGAGGACGGCGGCGGCATACGTGTCCGCGAGGCCCTCCGTGATCCAGCGTTCGGAAAACAGGTCGTCGTTGAACCAGGCGTGCGAACCCTCGTGGACGATGGTCAGGTCGTCCAGCTGCTCGCTGATCTCGATCCGCTGCAGATCCGTGTAGAAGATGCCGGAGTAGCCCTCGAGTAGCGGCGCGTAGACCTCGGTGACGTCCACGCGCTGGGAGATGGGCCACGGCAGCCCGACGAGATCCTGGAGCTCGGGCAGGCCCCGCCGGAGCGTGCTCGAGACCGTGATACGCCAGACCTCGTCCTCAGGCCAGCCCCGGACGCGGATCGCGATGTCGCCGGGGAGCGTCAGGTCCTGGGATGCATACGACCGCTCCCGCACGGCGGTGACGGCGGCCCAGAACTCGACCGGGTCCGCGATCGCGTCGGCGGTCAGGGTCACGCCCTCCGGCCCGGATGTGGTCGCGACCTCCGAGCCGAAGGTCTTCGCCTCGAACCCGCGCGGAAGGTGGGCGATCACCGACGACGATCCGGCGTCGCCCCATGCCCAGAGGTCGAACGCGGCGAAGGCCTCGCCGGCACGAATCGTCGAGTCCGAACGGGGCGCGCCGCCCGCGAGATCCCACGAGATGGTCAGCTGCGAGGACTGCCGGTACAGGAGGTCGCGGCGCAGGCGGAACTCGGCGTCAATGAACCCGTCGCCCGGCCTGGGCGTGACCCTCAGATTGCCGGCCGCGTCCCGGACCCGGATGTTCGTCGCGTCGGGATGCACCCCCCAGGAGAGGTCGCGCCAGAAATAGAAGTAGGTCGCGTCGCTCGGCTTGTCGTTCTTCAGCGTGACCGCCACCGACACCCTGACCACACCTGCGGACGGGTCCAGGGTGTAGGACGCGACTGCAGCGGTGAGCAGCCGACCGGTGGCCGCAGCCGCAGGACGTGCCGTCGGCGGGGCAAGCGTCAGCCCGATGGCGAGGAGGAGCGCCGCGACGAGCGCGGCCATGCGGCCGTGAAGCGGCATCAGCGCAGCCACCCGACGATCCGTCACTCTCGCGCCCTCCATCGTCGTTGATCGCCCGATCCCGACGCTCAGTGTCGGGCTACGTTTCGCCTGCGCCGGCGCTGCAACCAGAGCTCGGCGAGCAGCAGCAGGGCCATGGCGAGCAGCAGCCCACTGATGATCCGTCCTCGGCCAACTTCCGGTGCGGCCGTCCACGCGGCCTCCGCATCCGCCGCTCCGGCAATCGCGGCATTCAGGTCACCGTCCTCGAAGGCCGCGCGGGCGGCGGTCAGGCTCTCGCCGGGCTCAACGCCCAGGAGCCCGAGCCTGTCGACCAGGCTCGGCTCGTCGATCCGTGCAGCGGCGGCCTCCTCGAGCCGGTGAAGGGTGGCGAGCTCGGTTGCCGCCTCGGCGGAGGCGACGGCGAGTCCGTCGTCGCCCTCGAACGCGTGCCGAAGCGCCGGGGGCGGCCGCAGGCCGGCCGTGGATGCCGCCGCCGCAACGGCGGCGCGCTGACGCAGGACCACCCCAGCATCGGCGATCTGCTCGCGTGCCGACCCGAATTGCCATGCGCGCATCGCGTCGCGGATGGATCGCGGAAGCGCCCACGGCGCCGCCGCCTCCAGCGCCGCCGCATACGACTCGCGTGCGCCGGCACGCGCATCCAGGACGGCCGCATCCCCCGGACGGATCACCCAGCGGCGCCACAGCCGGTCGAGCGCCGCGTTGCCGCCCGGACTCGCCTGATCCTGGAGGAGGTCCAGCAGGCCCCGCCAGTCGGGCGGTCCCGCGCCGGCTTCGGAGGACGGCGCCGCGGACGCGGAACCCGCCTGGTAGGCCGGCGCTCCCAAGGCCGCGGCGCGCCACGTGTCGCGAAGGGCCTGGTCTCCCACCACGGCGGCGATCTCCCGGGCCAGGGCGAGCGATGCGGCGAGGCCGTAGGCATCCTCCGCGGTCGTCGCCTCCCCCATCGGGGCCCAGGCATTCAGCGCGATCGCCACGCCGGCCGGAGTGTCCGCCAGGTCTGGTGATTCGATCGCCACACCCAGCGCCGCCGCGGCCCTCTCGGCGTAGTACGACGCGAACGCTTCGGCGATCCAGCGGTCGGCGACGAGCCGCCCGTTGAACCACGCGTGCGCGGCCGTGTGCAGGACCACGCTCGGACTGCCCTTGTAACCGATGCTCATGAGCGCCTGCTCGGGATCGAAGTCGCCGGCATCTGAGCCGGCGCGCCCGAGCGTCTCCTCGACGGTGACCGTGTCGGCGAGCAGCCACGGCGCCCCGATGTCCTCGCCGAGGACGGCCAGCGTCCGGGTGAGGAGGTCGCCCACGCGGTCGTACCAGGTCGGGTCGTCAGGCCACGAGCGGAGGACGAGGATCACCGTCCGGTCGCCGACACTCGTTGACCGACGCCCGCCAAGGTAGTCGCCGGGCCGAGCCGCGGTGACGTCCGCGACGAAGGTCAGGGGAGCGTCGAGCGGTCCACTCACGAAGGTCAGGTTGCCGGCCAAATCGGCCGTCGGACCGATCAGCGGGCCGCGCGCCACGTCGACCGTATAGCCGGCTGGAACCCGGACCTCGACGGACGACCCGGGCGTCGCGTCGCTCCCGCAGCCCCACGCCTGGAACAGGACGAGTGACGGCGAGATCCGCACGGCTCGGTCGGGGGCTCCGCCGGGGTCGACGAGGTCGAAGGTGAGCGTGAGGTCCAGCGACTTGCCGGCCGCAAGCCGCGATCCGAATCGAAGCCGCAGGAGGACGCCGCTCTCCTGCGCCTTGACGACCGTCACGCTCGGACTGCCGGTCGGGGCGGTCAGCCGGAAGTTCGAGGTCCCCGGCAGGACGGACAGGTAGCCCTCTTCGAAGAAGAAGCGCCGCGTGACGGTGTCGCTGAGGTGGTTCGTGGCCGTGATCCGCACCGTGACAGCCACGCGCCTCTCGGCCGGGAGGACCGCGTACATGGCCGCAGTCACAAGCGTCAGGCTCGGGGCCGCGGCGCGCGCGGGGCCTGGTGAGCTCCCTGCCAGGAGCCCTGATCCGGATGCGGCAAGGGCGATCGCGACCAGCAGGCGGAGCGCCGGAGGAAGCGCACCCGGCCGGCGACCACGCTTGGCCCGTGCCTGGCCCATCCTCATCCCTCGAACAGTTCCGTGAGACGCGATGCGTAGCGGTCCAGGAGCAGCCGCGTGCGGCCCTCGCCCGTGCCGTAGCCGTCCGGGGCCCGCCCGCCGATCCAGAGCCAGGCTCGCGTCTCGTCGAACAGGCGGTCGGCGATTCCGATCACGCGCGCCAGCGCGAGACCCAGCTCATCCCCGTTCAGCCAGCGCGCCGGGAGCTCGACGGCAAGGATCGGCCGTCCGTCATCCGCGATCGAGAACTTGGCGAGCGGAAACTCGTCATTCCAGGCAAGCAGCGAACGATACGCCTTCCGCAGGCCATCCCCGAGCGGCGGCGCGAGGTGGGCCCAGACGATGCAGCCGAGGCCGGGGTCCAGGATGACGGTCGTCCGGAGATCGCGGCGACGACGCCCGTCCAGGACGACGTCCCAGGCGCTCACGCTCTCACGGTCGGAGCGTGGTCCGGGCGCGATCCCAAGGTCCATCAACCAGCCCTCGACGCGCGCGGCAGATGGCGGGGTGGCGGTGGCGGTGGCGCGACCTGGGTGGCCGGCGCCGCCTGGCTCGGCGGGCGCGGCGGGATCCGTGGGCACCGCGGCAGTCTAGCCCGCCGAGCGCGACACCTTCGCCGGGGTTGACCCTGTTCCGGGCCGAAAGGCGGCCGGCGCCTGGTCCACGGATCCGCCGGCCGGCACGACCCGCTTCACGAAGTCCGAGGCGCGGACGTTTCCACCGATCCGGACGTTCCGTCCGATCCGGGCGCCGCGCGGAATGACGCTCTGCTTCCCAACGACCGTGATCCCCGTGTTCAGGCGTCCGGGCTCCGCCTTGTTCGGGGTGTCGTCCGGACCCTCGCCGACGATCGCACCCGGGCCCACGACGACCTCCTTGTCGAGGATCGCCCGGTCGATGACCGCCCGCGACCCGATCACCGAGTCGAACATCACGATCGAATCCCGGATCACCGCGCCCACACCCACCCGGACGCCGGGCGACAGGACGCTGTTGACGACGGTGCCCTCGATGACACAGCCGTGGCTGACCAGGCTCCGGTGCACCTGCGCCGTCGGGCCGAGCTTCGCCGGGGCTCGCTCCTCCGATTTCGTGTGGATGACCCAGTCCTTGTCGTACAGGTCCAGCTCGGGATCGTCCACCAGGAGCGCCATGTTGGCTTCCCAGAACGACTGGATCGTGCCGACGTCCTGCCAGTAGCCGGCGAACCGGTAGCCATACACGCGAGCACCGCCGTCGAGCATCGCCGGGATCACGTGGGCGCCGAAGTCCACACGGTCCTCGTCCAGCCACTTGAGGAGCGCCCGGCGCGAGAAGACGTAGACGCCCATCGACGCAAGGTCGCTCTTGGGCTGTCTGGGCT
>JBKJVO010000243.1:0-8189 GCA_046717305.1 Candidatus Limnocylindrales bacterium | reverse complement strand
CGACGTCGATCGATGTGTGGACCCTCCGCAACCGCCGATCTTGACCCGGCCGGTGATGCTCCCAGCATCACGAGGGTCGTCAACGACCGTTCGCGGGGGGGCGCACAAGGGGGGACGGGCACTGGGTTCCACGCGGGCCCGCGCGGGCGCTGCGGGGGGCAGGTCAGCACAGACGTTGGGATGCTTACCTCTGAAGCCCACGCGCTGGAACACCCTTCCCCTGCTGGCGCACAATGTCGGGACACCCATCGACCCGACGTGTTGGGCCCCCCGGCGGGCCCGCGCCGCAGCCTTCCGGAGGTACACCCGATGACCGAGGTCATGGACAAGGTCCAGACACACCAGCAGTTCATCAACGGCCAGTGGGTCGACAGTGCGGGCGGCCAGACACTCGCCGTCGAGAACCCCGCGAACGGCAAGGTGATCGCGCACGTCCAGGCGTCGGACACGGAGGACGTCGATCGTGCCGTCCAGGCTGCGGCGAAGGCGTTCGAGACCTGGCAGAAGACGACGCCGGGGGAGCGCATGACCGCCCTCCTGAAGCTCGCGGACGCCATCGAGGCGAACGCCGAGGAACTGACCCGCCTGGAGAGTTCCCACACCGGCAAGCCGCTCAACGTCGCCGCGGTAGACATGCCGGCTATCGCCGACAACCTGCGCTTCTTCGCCGGTGCCGCGCGCAACCTTGAGGGCAAGGCATCCAACGAGTACATCGCGGATCGGACCTCGATCATCCGCCGCGAGCCGGTGGGCGTCGTGGCGTCGATCGCCCCGTGGAACTACCCGCTGATGATGGCCGGCTGGAAGATCGGCCCGGCGCTCGCGGCAGGGAATACGGTCGTGCTCAAGCCGTCGGCGCGGACCCCGCTGACCGCGATCAAGCTCGCCGAGCTGGCGGCAGACATCTTCCCGGCCGGTGTCCTGAACGTCCTCACCGGCACCGGCGACGCGATCGGCCCGGCCCTCGTGGCGCATCCGAAGGTGGGGATGATCTCGTTGACCGGCGACACGGACACCGGCAGGAAGATCGCCAGGGTCGCCGCCGACCACGTGAAACGGCTCCACCTGGAGCTCGGCGGCAAGGCCCCCGTGATCATCTTCGACGACGCCGATCTCGACCTCGCCGCGGAGGTTCTCCGGTTCGCCAGTTACTGGAACAGCGGCCAGGACTGCACGGCGGCGTGCCGCGTGATCACGGGCCCAAAGGTCTACGACGCGTTCGTGGCGAAGCTGTCCGACCAGGTCAAGGAGATGAAATGGGGCGACCCCACCACCGGCGAGGAGCTGGAGATGGGCTCGCTGATTTCCAAGGGCCAGGTGGATCGGGTCGCCGGGATGGTGGATCGGGCCCGTGGCGGTGCGGAGGTCGTCGTCGGCGGACGCCGGCCGGACCTCGTCGGCGCGTACTACGAGCCGACGGTCATCGCCGGCCCGGACCAGAAGAGCGAGGTCGTTCAGGACGAGGTCTTCGGGCCGGTCGTCACGATCCAGCGCTTCACGGACGAGGAGCAGGCGATCGCCTGGGCGAACGACGTTCGATTCGGGCTCGCGGCGTCCGTGTGGACCTCGGACATCGGCCGGGCCATGCGGGTCGCGAAGTCGATCCAGTTTGGGACCGTCTGGATCAATGACCACTTCACGCTCGCCTCCGAGATGCCGCACGGCGGCTTCAAGGAGTCCGGATACGGCAAGGACCAGTCGATGTATGCGATCGAGGACTACACGATCGTCAAGCACGTGATGCTGCGGATCTGACCCGCGCCGTTTCAGCGGCCGAGAAGGGCCCGCACCTCGCCAACCCGGCGGATCGTCTCGAGGTCCCATGGGCTCCGGAAGATCCACATGACCTCGTCGATCCCGACAGCCGCGAGCCCGGCAATGTAGGCGGCCACGATCTCGGGTGGGCCGCCTGCGTTGAGGCCCCGCTCCATGTCGTGCGAGTCGATGCGATCGACGGCGATCCCCTGACTCGCCGCGACCTCGGCGTAGGCGGCTCGGGCTGCGGCGGCCGAGTCCCGGATCACGACGTCCATGACGACCGTGCGCCGGATTGCCTCGAACGGCCGGCCGACCTCCGCGCATCGTTCGCGGAGCCAGCCCGAGACCTCGGCGATCCGGTCCGGTTCGCCATACCCATTCCACAGGTCGGCGTGCCGGGCCACGGTCCGGAGGGTCTTCGTCCGTCCGGACCCTCCGATCAGGATCGGGAGTCGAGCCTGGATGGGGCGCGGTGCGCAGACGGCCTCGCGCATCCGGTAGAAGCGGCCGTCGTGCGTCACGATCTCGCCGTCCAGGAGGCGCCGGATCAGGCCCACGGCCTCCTCGAGCCGGTCCAGTCGCTCGCCGAAGCCGGAGCCGAAGTCGAGGCCGAAGGCGTCGTGCTCGCGCTCGAACCAGCCGCCCCCGATGCCCAGCACGAACCGGCCTCCGGAGAGGTGGTCGAGCGTCGTCGCCTGCTTCGCGATCAGGCCCGGGTTCCGGAACGTGTTCGCGGCCACGAGATGCCCGAGCGTGACGCGCGAGGTGATCGTGGCGAGGCCCGCGAGGGCAGTCCAGCCCTCGAGCTTCGGAGCGCGCCAGTCGCCTTCGTCGCTCAGCAGGTGGTCATCCAGCCAGATCGAATCGAAACCGGAGGCTTCGGCCTCCAGGCACGCATCGCGCAGCGACGGCCAATCCGTGCGCTGGATCCAGAATGCCGCGCCAAATCGCATCGCCGGTATCGTACGGGCGTGGCCCTCCCCGACGTCCCGACCGTCGCGCACGCTGGGCCCGCGCAGGCCGTTGCGCCCGAGTTGCGCGACGCCGTCCTCGCCTGGTTCGATGCCGAGGGCCGGCCGCTGGCCTTCCGGGCGACCGCCGATCCCTGGGCGATCCTCGTGTCCGAGGCGATGGCCCAGCAGACGCAGGCGGCCCGCGCCGCGGAGGCGTGGGTCCGCTTCCTCGCCGAGTTCCCGACGGTCCGTGCGCTCGCCGAAGCCACCCCGGCCGCGGTGCTCCGCACCTGGCGCGGGCTCGGTTACAACCGGCGGGCCCTGGCGCTCCGGAGCGCCGCGATCGCGATCGTCGAGGAGCACGGAGGGAGCGTCCCGGACGACCTCGCCGCCCTCCGACGGCTCCCAGGCGTCGGCCCGTACACGGCGCGGGCGGTGGCGGCGCTCGCCTTCGGACGCCCCGTCGGGGCCGTGGACACGAACGTCCGGCGCGTGCTGAACCGGGCGGTCGGCGGCCGCCTCGACGCGTTCACGGACGCGGAACTCCAGGCGGTGGCCGACGCCAGCGTCCCGGCGGACCGGCCCGGGCATTGGACCCATGCGCTCATGGACGTGGGTGCGACCTTCTGTCGGCCGCGGGCCCCTCGCTGTGTCGCCTGTCCGGCGCAGGCGTGGTGTCGGGCAGCCCTCGACGGCACGGCGGACGGCCCGGGTTCGGCACGAACGGCCCGCAGGTCCGCCGCCCGAGAACCCGCGGGGACCGGCGCAACCCCGGGGACCGGCGCAACCCCGGCGGCCTTCCGTTCCACATCGCGCTGGCTCCGCGGCCGGATCCTCGATGCCCTCCGGGACACCCCGGGCGATGACTGGGCGCGTATCCAGGGTTCGTTCGGCGACCACGACGCGGCGGCGGTCCGGGTCGCCCTGGACGGCCTCGCTCGGGAGGGACTCGCGGAGCGGCATCCGACCGACCCGGAATTCGCCCGACTGCCGACGGCGTAGCGGTCCGTTACGCTTGTGAGTGCCGTGACTGCACCCGTCCGCCCCACCGACCAGTCCCTGTCGCTGCCGGCCGACGACCCGGAGCTCCTCTCCCTTGACCTCGGCGGCCTTCGCCGTCGATGGGCAGCGGCCGGCGCCCGCGCTCCGATCGGAGCAGAGGGCATGACCGGCGCGGACCTCCGGGCCCAGGCGCTCGGCGTGCCCGCCGAGCGGCTCATGGAGCATGCCGGTGCGGCCGTGGCCGCGGCGGTGCACGCCATCGCGGAGGCGACCGGAAGAACGGGCCGCGGCCCGGTGCTCATCCTGTGCGGTCCGGGCAACAACGGCGGCGACGGGCTCGTGGCCGCGCGACGTCTCGCCGAGGCGGGCACGGACGTGGTCGTCGCCCTCGTCTCGTCGGCCGCACGCCCATCCACCCTGAACGCGGCCCGGAACTGGGATCGCCTCGCTGGCCTCTCACGGGTCACACGCGTGCAGACCCCGGTCGCGCGCGACACGGCGATCCTCGCCACGAACGTGGACCGGGCGTCCGTCGTCGTGGACGCGCTCCTGGGGACGGGCGTTCGAGGCGTGCTTCGTGAACCAGTCCGCGGCGCCGTCGAGCTCATCGGCAAGGCCCGCGCGCTCGGCATCCCGATCGTCGCCGTGGACACGCCGACGGCCGTTGACCTCACGTCCGGCGACCCCTCCGACCCGGTCGTCCAGGCAGATCTCACGGTGACGTTCCATCGGCCAAAATCCGGTCTGCGCACCCGGCGTGGCGCCGCGCTCGCCGGCCGCGTCCTCGTCGCACCGATCGGCATCCCCTTGGAGGCAGACCGTGGCTGAGCGTTCACAACCCGGGCTTCGGCAGGTCCTGCTCGTTGCCGCCGCCGCAACAGCCGCCGTCCTCGGCTCGGCCCTGGTGACGAGTTTCCTGCCGGCCGAGATCCAGCGGTTCTTCTTCCACCAGCCCGTGACGATCGCGATCCTCATCGTGGGGACGGCGTTCGTCCTGTGGCGTGTCGCGACACGGCGGCCGCCGGAGGACTGATGACGCTCCCGGCCGTGGCGCAGCGTCGTGCCGCGCTGGGCGCGCTGGCATCCGAGCGGTTCGATGTCCTGGTCGTGGGCGGCGGGATCGTCGGGGCAGGCGCGCTGCTGGATGCCGCGAGCCGCGGCCTGCGCGCCGCGCTCATCGAACAGACGGACATCGCGGCGGGAACGTCCAGCCGGAGCTCCCGGCTGATCCACGGCGGGCTGCGCTACCTGGAACAGCTGCACTTCGGGCTCGTCGCGGAGGCGCTGGACGAGCGGGCCCGCATGCTCCGGCTCGCCCCACACCTCGTTCGCCTGGAGCCGTTCCTCTTCCCGATCTACGGCCTGCCCATCTTCCACCAGGCCTTCTACGGCTCCGGGATCCTCCTGTACGACCTGCTCGGGTCTCGGCACGGGGCCGGGTTCGCGCGGCACATGCGGCCGGACGCCGCTGTCGAGTTCGCCCCGCAGCTCCGGCGGGACGGGCTCCAGGCGGGGATCCAGTACCACGACGGGGTCGAGGACGACGCCCGATACACGCTCGCGATCCTCCGGACGGCGCTCGACACCGGCCCCGGGGCCGTCGCCGCCACGCGCGTTCGCGCCGAGGCGCCGCTCCTCGACGGCGACCGGGCGGTCGGTGTCCGGGCCCTAGATCTCGCCACCGGCACGCCGTTCGACATCCGGGCCGCGCACGTGATCGACGCCACGGGCGCCTGGGCCGCTCATCCGGGAGACCGCTTCGCCCCCGTGCCGGGCGCCGGGCGGATCGTCCCGAGCCGGGGAGCCCACATCGTCATCCGGCGCGATCGCCTCCACGCCCGGGGCGGGATGACGCTTCGAATCCCGGGCCGCGTCGTGTTCATCATCCCGTGGCCGGACCGCTGGATCATCGGGACCACGGACCACGCCGACGAGCGGCCTCCGGCGCACCCCACCGCTCTGAACGAGGACGTGGACGAGCTCCTGGAGGTCGTCAATCGCCGCCTCGACATCGACCTCGGCCGCGCCGACATCCTGGCCACGTATGCCGGCCTCCGGCCGCTCGTCGGGGACGTCGGCGGTTCGACCATCAAGGCGTCCCGCGAGCATAGGGTGACGACCGACGCGACCGGAATCGTCCGGATCGGCGGCGGGAAGTACACGACGTACCGGATCATGGCCCGCGACACCCTGGACGCGGTCCTCGGCCGTGAAGGGGCGAAGCGGCGCCCGTCTGGTACGGGCGAGCTGCCGGTGATCGGCGCAGCGCCGCTCGACGCGCTGACGCCGCTCGCGGCGTCAATCGCCGGCGAAACGGGTCTGCCCGACAGGGTCACCCGGCGGCTCGTGGACCGGCACGGGACGCGTGCCTCGGAGGTCGTCGCGCTCGGCCGGGAACTCGATCTCCTCCGCCCGCTGGCGTCCGATGTCGATCATCTGGAGGCGGAGGTCGCCTGGGCGGCCCGCGACGAACTCGCAGCTTCGGTGGACGACGTGCTCAGCCGACGGACCCGGCTCGCCCAGGAGCGATTCGATCACGGGGCAGCCCTTGCGCCGCGGGTTGCCGCGATCCTGGGCGCCGAGCTGGGCTGGGACGCCGGAGCCCAGGCCGCCGAGGTGGACCGCTACGTCGCGTCCTCGGCCGTCGAATACGCGGTTCCGGGAGTCGAGGCGTCCGCGCCCGCTCTGAGCCCCGCCACGGCGCCCGCGCCCCCGCCCGCCCCCCCGCCAGAACCTGCCGCAACGGCGACATGACTGCCCCGGATCTCGTTCTGGCGCTGGACCAGGGCACGACGTCCTCACGGGCCATCGCCTTTGCCCGGGACGGCCGGCCCGTTGCGAGCGCCCAGCAGCCGTTCGAGCAGACGTTCCCGTCACCGGGTCACGTCACCCACGACCCCGAGGCGATCTGGGGAACGCAGCTGGCCGTCGCCCGTGAGGTCGTGGAGCGTGTCGGCGGGCCGGAGCGGATCGCGGCGCTGGGGATCGCGAACCAGCGCGAGACCACGATCGTCTGGGACCGCGCAACCGGCGCTCCCGTCGCCGACGCGATCGTCTGGCAGAGCCGGATCACCGCCGCGGCCTGCGAGCGCCTTCGCGCGGCAGGACTGGAACCGCTCTTCCGCGACCGCACGGGCCTGCCCATCGACGCGTACTTCTCCGGCCCCAAGATCGCCCACATCCTCGACGCGGCGCCGGGACTGCGGGCGCGCGCCGAGCGCGGCGAGCTCGCCTTCGGGACCGTGGACACGTTTCTCGCCTGGCGACTGACCGGTGGGCGCGTCCACGCCACGGACGTCTCAAACGCGAGCCGGACGCTCCTCTTCGACATCGGGCGCCTCGCCTGGGACGACGAGCTCCTCGGCCACGTCGGCGTGCCGAGAGCCCTGCTGCCGGAGGTCGTGGCGACCTCGGGGGTGATCGGCGAGACCGACCCGTCGATCTTCGGCCGACCGATCCCGATCGCCGCGCTCGCCGGCGACCAGCAGGCCGCGACGTTCGGGCAGGCCTGCTTTCGGCCAGGCGAGGCGAAGGTCACCTACGGGACCGGCGCGTTCCTGCTGCTCAACGTGGGGGACGCCCCGGTCGCGTCGCGGAACCGACTCCTCGCAACGGTCCTCTGGCAGCTGGAGGCCGGTGGACCCGTCGCCTACGCCCTCGAGGGCTCGGTGTGCGTCGCCGGCGCCGCCGTCCAGTGGCTTCGCGACGGCCTCCGGGCGTTCGACGCCTCCGCCGACGTCGAGCGGCTGGCGGCCGGGGTCCAGGACAGCGGCGGTGTCGTGGTCGTGCCGGCCTTCACGGGCCTGGGTGCGCCGTACTGGGATCCGGATGCCCGCGGCGCGATCCTGGGCCTGACCCGTGGCACCGGCCTCGCGGAGATCGCCCGGGCGACGCTGGACGGGATTGCCCACCAGGTGGCCGACGTTGTCGAGGCGATGGCGGCGGACACGGGCGGCCCCCTGGCTGCCCTCCGCGCCGATGGGGGAGCGGCCGCGAACAACGGCCTGATGCAGTTCCAGGCGGACCTCCTCGACCTGCCGGGCGAGCGGCCGGTCGTCGCCGAGACGACCGCCCTCGGGGCCGCGTACCTGGCCGGTCTCGCGGTCGGGTTCTGGCGTGACACCGGCGAGCTCGAGGCGAACTGGGCCCTGGATCGCCGCTTTGAGCCGGCCATGGATGGATCGCGGCGAACGGCCCTCCGCCGCAGGTGGGCACGGGCGGTCCAGCGGGTCCTCGGCTGGGCCGCTGCAGACGAGGAGTGACCTCGCTCGCGGAACCGCCGCGCCCCATCGGCGGAAGCATCCCATGCCCTGTGCCGGCTCGCGCCGGAGCCGCCCACGGACCTCGATCAGGTGTGGACCCTCCGCAACCGCCGACCTTGACCCGGCCTGTGATGCCCCCAGCAGCAAACTCCGGGCTTCACCGGGCCGTGGCCGGCTCGTGCGCCTCGAGCCCGCGGTCCGCCGTGGCGATCCG
>JBKJVO010000242.1:0-4890 GCA_046717305.1 Candidatus Limnocylindrales bacterium | reverse complement strand
CGCTCCGGATGCTCGTCACCGGCCCGATCGCCCCGGTGGTCCGTCTCGCCGCGGATGGCCACCTCGTGGATTTCGTCAGCCGTGAGCCGTCGCTCGAGGAGGTCTTCCTCGCCGAGTACGGGACCGGCCCCACCCACGCACCGGCCGCATGACCGCGACCACGCCGTCCGCGGCCGCCTCGACCGTGGGCACCTCGCCCGCGATCCGCGCCGTGGTGGCTCCGTCCGTCCGTGCCCGCCTGCTCGGGCTCGGGTCCGTGTACGGCAAGGCCTTTCGCGACAGCCGGCGCACGGGGCTCGTGCTCGGGCTCGTGTTCGGACTCCTGGGCGCAGCCACGGCATCGCAGGTGGTCGAGGGATTTCCCACGCCGGCCGAACGCCTCGCCTTCGCCCGCCAGCTCACGGCGCTGCCGGCCGTCTTCCAGGGGATGCTCGGGGAGCCGATCCGGATCGACACGCTGGGCGGCTTCGTGTCGTGGCGCATCTTCAACTTCCTGCCCGTGTTGCTCGGCATCTGGTCCGTCGTCGCGCTGTCGGGAACCCTCGCCGGCGAGCTGGCGCGGGGGAGCCTGGACCTGGTGGCGGCCGCGCCCGTCGCCCGGCGCCGTCTCGCGATCCAGAAGGTGCTGGCGTTCCTCGCGGCGCTCGGCCTGGCGGTGCTGGTCCTCGAGGCGCTGACGTATGGGTCCATCAATGCCCTGGCGTCATTGCCGGGCGACGAGGTGTCCCTTGCCGCGGCCGGCGGCCAGGCCGCCTGGCTGTTCGTCACGGTGCTGGCGCCGGGCGCCCTGGCATTCGTCGTCGCCCCGATCCTCGGTCGCGGCGGCGCGCTCGCGCTGGGAGCGAGCGTCCTCTTCCTGGCCTTCGTGGTCGCCGCGTACGCGGACATCGTGCCCGTGTTCGAGGTGTTGAAGCCGTTCAGCTACCTCGACCTGACGGCCGATCACCGACCGCTTGCGGGGCGCTGGGACTGGCCGTCCATCGGGCTGCTGACCGTGGTCGTGGCGGCCCTGCTCGCGGCGGGCGTCGCCGCCTTCGAGCGGCGGGATCTGGTGCCCGCATCGGCCGGGTTGATCCGGATCCCGGCGATCCGCCTGTGGGTCAGGGGCCTGTTCCTGCGCGGCCTCGGGGAACGTCTCCCGGCAGCACTGCTGTGGGGGTTCGGGCTCGGGCTGTATGGGCTGCTCATCGCCACCTCGGCCGATGAGTTCGTCACCCAGATCGCCAAGATCCCGCAGATCGTCGCGATGATGCGGCTGCTGTTTCCCGACGCGGACATCCTCTCGACCGGCGGATTCCTCCAGCTCGCCTTCTTCGGGCAGGGGATCGTGATGGTCGGACTGTCGGCCGCGGTGTTCGTGGGTGGCTGGGCCTCGGACGAGGGAGACCGCCGACTGGAGGTCCTCCTCGCGGGGCCGGTCACGCGGGTTGCCTGGGCGCTTCGCAGTGGCGCCTCGGTCCTCGCGGCCGTCGCCGTCTCGACGGTTCTCATGGCGCTCGGCGTGGCTGCCGGTGCGGCCATCCAGGGCGATTCCATCTCGGGCCCCGTGCTCGGTATTGGGGTCCTGGGCCTGTACGGGATGGCGCTCGCGGGGATCGGCCTCGCGGTCGGCGGCCTGGTGCGGCCGTCCCTCGCGGCTCCGGTGACGGCCATCCTGGGCCTCGCGTTCTTCCTCCTCGACATCCTTGGCTCGATCCTCGATCTGCCCGAAGCGGTCATGAGCCTGGCGCTCAACCGTCACCTCGGCCGGCCGATCCTCGGCGACTTCGACGAGGCCGGGCTGGTTGCCTGCGTCGTCCTCGCGGTCGGCGGGGTCGTCCTGTCCGCGATCGGCCTCAAGCAACGCGACGTCGGCCGGTAGGGGACGGTGCCGCCGGTCGCCGTCGCCCTCGTCCTGATCGCGGCGGTCCTGCACGCCGGTTGGAACGTCCTCCTCAAGACCTCCGGGGATCCGCTCCGGACGGCCGTCCGGCTGCAGGCGATCGGGACCGCGGTCCTCGTGCCGATCGGGGTGGCCGCCTGGTTCGCCAACGGGCGGCCGGCGCTCGAGCCGGCCGGGGTCGGGCTCGCGCTCGCCTCCGGCGTCCTGGAGGCCGCGTACTTCATCTGCCTGTCCGCGGCCTACGCGCGGGGCGACCTGTCGCTCGTCTACCCGCTGGCGCGGGGCAGCGCCCCGCTCCTCTCCATCCTCATCGGGATCGGCCTGCTCGGAGAGAGGCTGGGGTTGCCGGCGGGGATCGGCGTCGCGTGCCTGGTTGCCGGGATCCTGCTGGTCGCCCGACCGTGGCGCGCGTTCCGGGCCGCAGGACGGGAGCACCGCGGCGCGATCGGGTTTGCGCTGGCGACCGGCGCGACGATCGCCGCCTACTCGGCGGTGGACCGCCTGGGCGTGCGGATCCTGGAGCCGTGGCTGTACGGCACGATCCTTGCCGTCTTCGCGACGACGATCCTCGCAACGGTCGTGCCGCTCGGCCGCCGGTCAGGGCTCCTCGCAACACCGGCCGTGGCGCCGGCCCCAACGCCGCTCTGGCGGGACGGCGCTGCCGGCGTGCTGTCGCTGACCGCGTACCTGCTGATCCTGTTCGCGTACTCGCAGGCGCCGCTCGCGGCGGTCGCCCCGCTCCGCGAGTCCGGGATCGTCATCGCGGCGGCATGGGGCGCCCTCCGCCTCGGGGAGTCGGCGGGCGGGCGAGAGGCGGCCACACGGATCGGCGCCGCGGCGCTCGTCGTGCTGGGGGCGGTCCTGCTGGCTGTCTCGAGCTGAGCGTCCGCGACGGGAGACGCCGAGGACGCCCGTGCCTTCGCATCGGCGAAAATCTCATCTCGACATCGGCGGACGACTCGGTGCAAGCGGACGCCGGTGCTCGGCCAATGGCACGCGTATTCGTGCTCAACGATCGGTGGCATCGTCCTCAGGCACCCTCGCCAGGCAAGGATCTGTGGTCGAGTCGTCACCCCGTGTCGAAATGGGAACAACGCCGCCGGGGCAGGATCCGGGGCCGGGGCCGGGCCCCGAGTTGGCGGACCCGACGAGGCTCAGCCCCGCGGCGAACGCTCGGCCGAGTCAACGGCCACGGGATCAACCGCCGCAGCTTCAGCCGGTGCCGCGCCTCGGCCGAAGATCCGGCGCTGGCCGAACCGGCTGTTCACCAGCGCCACGCCGCCGATGACGAGCGCCGTGCCCACGAGCACCCAGCCATCCACGACCTCGTCGAGGACGAGCACACCGGCGACGATCCCGACGATCGGCAGGAGGTACGCGATCATGGACGTTCGTGTCGCGCCCCACGACTGCAGGAGCCGGAAGAAGCACAGGTATGCAAGCCCCGAACCGAGCAGGCCCAGCCAGACGATCGCGAAGATCGACCGCTCCGTCCATGGCACCTCGAACGGGCGCTCGGTCACGAGCGCGATGGTCCCGGTGATCACGAACGCGAACAGGACCTGGAAGAGCGCCGGGATCATCGGCCGGAGGCCGCGGACATTCCGTCGGGCGTAGACCACGCCCACCCCGTATGAAGCGGTCGACCCGAGGAGGGCCAGTTCGCCGCTGATCGCGCTCTCGCTGCCCCCGGCGCCGAGGCCGCGCCCAACGAGGAGGATCACTCCCGCGTAGCCGACGACGAGTCCGGCGATCCGGTTTACCGTGATCGGTTCGTCGTGGAGGAAGAGGGCCGCGATCACGATCGTGAACAACGGAACGCCGCTGTTCAGGATCGCGGCGAGCGCCGAATCCACCGACCGCTCGGCCGAGGTGATCAGGGCGAACGGCAGCGCGACGTTCACCACCGACATGACGAGCAGGTGGCCGTAGACCATGGGATCTCGAGGCAGCTGTTCGCGCGCGATGGCGACGACCGTGGCCAGGAAGACGAGACCGATTCCGAGTCTGGCGGCCACGAGCGTGAACGTCGGCAGCGTCTCCACGCCGATCTTGATGAACAGGTAGGACGAACCCCACATCAGCCCGAGAGCGAGAAAGAGCGCCCAGTTGAGGCGGGAGGCACGGGACGTCATCGGCGGATGATAGATCGCTTGGCCTACTGGGGTGGGCCAAGGGCGGGCCACTCTACGGATCCGGCGGCGCGATGCCGCTCTTCCTGGGCTGCGCCGGACTCGCCGCGCTCGGAGCGGTCGTGGCCTGGCGTTCCGTTCCGGCTCAGGCGGGGGAACGTCCGCTACGATCGCGGTCGTGACCCCCTCGCAGCCGCCAGCGCCCACCTCGAGCGCCGACCTCGTCGACGCGCTCGTCCAGGTTCACCCGGATCTGGCCGGCGAGCGCTCGCGCGTGCGCGTCGTCCGGGCGCCCGGCCGGGTCAACCTCATCGGCGAGCACACGGACTACAACGACGGCCTCGTCCTGCCCGCGGCGGTGAACCTCGAGATCCAGATCGCCCTCGTCCCGACGGGGGATCGCCGCGTGGAGCTCACCCTGTTGGCAACCGGCGAGCGCGGCAGCCTGGACCTCGGCTCCATCGGCCCGCGGCTGGGGACCTGGTTGGACTATGTCGCCGGTACGGCCTGGGCGCTCCAGGAGGCGGGCACCGAGACACGGGGGTTCCGCGGCGTCCTGACCTCCTCAATCCCTGCCGGTGCCGGCCTGTCGTCGTCGGCCGCGATCGAGCTCGCCACGGCATGGGCGCTCTCGGGTCCGGACGGACCGCGGCTGGACCCGATGACCCTCGCCCGCACGGCGCAGCGGGCCGAAAACCAGTACGTCGGGGTCATGTGCGGGCTGATGGACCAGTTCGCGGTGACGATGGGTCGGGCCGGGATGGCCCTCCACCTCGACTGCCGGTCGCTCGCCTGGCACCCCGTGTCGCTGCCGGAGGAGATCGAGCTCGTGGTGTGCCACTCGGGCAGCCCTCGTCGGCTGGAGGCGTCGGCGTA
>JBKJVO010000241.1:0-4283 GCA_046717305.1 Candidatus Limnocylindrales bacterium | reverse complement strand
CGCGTCGCCAGTCCACGAGCGCCGCCGCCGCCGATCCCGTCTTCGCCGCCCTTCGCGAGTGGCGCACGGGCCGCGCGCGGGAGGCGGCGATGCCGCCGTATGTCATCGCCCATGACGCCACGCTGGCCGAGATCGCCGAAGCCCGCCCGCGCACGCTCGCCGCGCTCCGGCGCGTCAAGGGCATGGGACCCGCGAAGCTCGAGCAGTACGGCGCCGAAATTCTCGACGTGCTCGAACGGCTTGGGTAGGCCCGTCGCCCGCGACCGGCCCGCGACCGGCCCGGTCGGACTCGCAATGGGCGAGGAGCGTCGCGGCAACCCGACCCGGCATCGAGGCACGGTACGCTGGCCGGCGATGACCGCCACCTTCCCGCACCTGCGCCTGCGCGAACCGAGCCCCGAGCTCCTCGAGCTGCCCTGGGAACTGTCCCTCGAGGACTGGCCGTCGGACAGGCTCCGGTTCCGGGATTTACCGGTGGGTCCGTCGCGCCACCTCGTCCGGTTCCTCGTGACGGACCGCGGCCTCGTCGTCCTGAAGGAGGAGCCGGCCAGGATCGCGCACCGCGAATACGACATCCTCCGCCACCTCGAGGACGCCGGGCTGCCGGCGGTGACCCCGATGGGCGTCGCCTCGGCGCCGAATCGCGACGCCGCGATCCTGCTGACCCGCTATCTCCCGAACTCGCTCCAGTACCGTCGGCTCCTGTCGCGCGTGCCACCGGGCCCGGGGTATCTCCGCGACCAGCTGCTGGACGCCATGGCCGGGCTGCTCGTGCAGCTGCATCGCGGCGGCGTCTACTGGGGGGACTGCTCGCTTGCCAACACGCTCTTTCGGCGCGACGGCAACAAGGTTCAGGCGTTCCTGGTTGACGCCGAGACGGCGGAGCTCCACCCCGGCCTGTCGGACGGGCAGCGCACGTACGACCTGGAGGTCCTCGTCGAGAACGTGGGGTTCGGTTTCGCGGACCTGGCGGCGATGCACGATCGAGAGGATCTGCTCGATGACGCGCTCGCGGCCGCCGAGTCCGTCCGTGATCTCTACGGCGCGCTGTGGGCCGAGCTCCACACGGAGGTCGAGGTCGGGGAGGACGAGCGGTTCGAGATGGCGGCCCGGGTCCGGCGGCTCAACGACCTCGGCTTCGCGGTGGACGAGATCGAGCTCGAGCCGGGCGAGGCGGGCCGGATCCGGATGCGCGTCGCAGTGACGAATCGCCGCTTCCATGCGGGCGAGCTCGAGCGGGTCGCGGGCCTCCGCGCCCTCGAGGGGCAGGCGCGGCTCCTGCTGAACGACCTCCGCGAGTACGGGGCCTGGCTCGAGCGTGCCGAGGGCCCGTCCCTGTCGCTCGAGGCGACGGCCGCTCGCTGGCTGGCCGATGTCTACGGGCCGACGCTCGCCCGGCTCGCGCCCGTGATCGGGCCCGGCGGGGACGCGGTCCAGGCCTACTGCGACGTCCTCGAGACCAAATGGCTCGGCTCCGAGGAGGCGCGCGTGGACATCGGGCTGCAGGCAGCGATCGAGGCCTACCTTGCGGGCGGGCCGGTCGGCCCGGAGATCAGCGGCACCGTGACCGCGACAACATGACCCCGGACCCGCCCCAGCTGCTCGGTAGTGAGGAGCTCGGTGATGCCTCGGCTCGGCTGCGACGTGCCGTCAATCCCCGGAAGACCATCGTGGGCTGGGCGACGGTCGAGCTTGACCGGGCCGAGGTCGAGGTTGCCTCGGCACTCGTCACGCTTGGCGAACCGCGGATCGAGCCCGCCGCCGATGAGCGGCTCCTCGGCGCCCGTTGCCGGCTTCTCCGATTCGGCGAGCACCGGGACATGCTGCTCCTGGAGCCGTCGACGGAGGGTCGGCTCGCCGCGGCCCTCGCGAGATACGGGGAGGGGAGCGTCGTGCTCTACCTCCTCGCGCACATCGGTGCGGTCGAGCGGGCGAGACGCGCCGGCTTCACGCTCTCGGGCGAGGGGCGAGGTCCCTTCGGGTCGGAGCGTCTCGTGATCGCCGGCCCTCGCTACGGCCCGTTCCTCGTGCTCGCCGGCCTCGACTGATCGCCGGGGGCCGGGCGCGGTACGATCGGCCACCGGGCAGCAACCAAGGATGAGGAACCACTGATGAGCGTCGGGTTCGGCGGGCTCGGGACCATGGGCGGGGCGATGGCCGCCAATGTCGCGCGGGCCGGCTTCGCGGTCACGGCGTGGAACCGGACCCTGGGCCGTGCCGGCGACCTCGCGGATCTGGGGGTCCGGCTGGCGACAAGTCCGGCGGAGGTCGCCGCCGCCTCCGACCTCATCGTCACGATCGTGTCCGACACGCCCGATGTCGAGACCGTGCTCTTCGGCGAAGCCGGCGTCGCCGCCGCTGCCGCGTCGGGCTCCCTCGTCGTGGACATGTCCACGATCTCCCCATCGGCGACCCGCGACTTCGCCGTGCGCCTCGCCAATCAAGGTGTGGCAATGCTGGACGCGCCCGTGTCGGGTGGAAGCGAGGGCGCGAAACTCGGGACGCTGACGATCTTCGTCGGCGGGGAAGCCGCAGATCTCGAGCGCGCCACGCCCGTCCTCGCCGCGATGGGGACGACGATCACCCATGTCGGCCCGATCGGCGCCGGCCAGGCCGTCAAGGCGGTGAACCAGGTGATCCTCGCCGGCGCCTACCTTGGCGTCGCGGAGGGCATCGTCCTCGCGATCAAGGCGGGCCTGGACGTCGAGCAGGTTGTCGCCGCGCTGTCGAGTGGTGCCGCCCAGTCATGGGTCCTCGCGAACCGGAGCAGTCGGATGCTCGCGAACGACTACCCGCTCGGGTTCAAGGTCGCGCTCCACCGGAAGGACCTCGGGATCGCCCTCCAGCTCGCCCGCGAGACCGGCACTGCCCTCCCGATCTCGGCGCTGTGCGAACAGATCGAGGCCGGTCTCATCGGCAAGGGCCACGGCGACGACGACGTGTCCGCCGTGGCGCGCGCGATCCGCGAGCTGTCCGGCCTCGAGGGCTGACGCTCAGGAGAGGCCCACCAGGAGGAGCGGCGAGCCGAGCCGTCCGTCGTACCTGGGCCGGAACCGCTCGACGTTGTACATCGCCTCGACGTCCACCCGCCGGGCGGCCACGCCCGTCGACGACAGGTCGACGTAGGCGTATTTACCGTCGCGGATCCCGACCATCTGTCCGAAGACGCCGTCCGCGACGAGGTCCATCGCCACGTTGGCAAAGGTCGAGGCGACGATCTGGTCCAGCGCGTCCGGCTGGCCGGACCGAAGGTCGTAGGTGAGCTCGATCGCCACTGACTCGATGCCGGTCCGCGCAGTCAGTTCGGCCGCGAGCACCTCGCCGACGTTGGCCTTGTGCCGGTGGCCGAACGCATCGGCCGGCCCGGACTCGGGGATCCCCGCGCCCTCCCAGATCGCGCCCTCGGCCGTCACGACGATGGCGTACCGGCTGGGTGTCGAGCGGTGATCCTCGGCGATCACCTCGGCCAGTCGCCCGACGTCATAGCGGACCTCCGGGATGACGCAGCGCGCCGAGGTCACGTAGGCGGCGAAGAGGGCCGAGAAGCCGGCATCCCGCCCGAAGATCCGGAAGACGCCGATCCGCTCGTGGCTGCCAAGGGTCGTCCGCTGGCGATCGATCAGCTCCTTCGCCCGCGTGATCGCGGACGAGAACCCGATGCAGTACTCGGTCCCCGGCGCGTCGTTGTCCATCGTCTTTGGGATGGCGACGAGCGGGACCCCCTTCGCCGCGAGGATCCGCGAGAACGACAACGTGTCATCGCCGCCGATCGTCACGAGGATGTCGATGCCCAGCTGCTCGATGTGCTCCATCACGACGGACGTGAGGTCGAACCGATCCTCGCCGACCTGGAGCGCCTCAGCCACCGACGCGTCGAGCCACGGCGGCAGCGCCTTGCGCGGCATCTTCGCGGGGTTCGTCCGTGAGGTGTGGAGGATCGTCCCGCCGGTCCGGTCGATCGCCCGGGTGTTCCGGCGGTCAAGAACACGGAGGTATTCCGGATCGAGTTCCGGACCCGGCCGCACATGCGTCAGGCCCTCCCAGCCGCGCCGGATCCCGAGGACCTCGGCGCCGAGCTCCGTCGCCCGGTACGTCACGCTCTTGATGACCGAGTTGAGGCCGGGGACGTCCCCGCCGCCGGTCAGGATCCCGATCCGTCGTGGTGTGTCCATCGCGCGAAATCCTAGCCGGCGGCGGCCAGGAGCGTCGATCGCGAGATGGCTTCTCGCTGGGACGCGAAGCACCCCAACGTCTGTGCTGACTTGGCCGGCACAGGACGAGCC
>JBKJVO010000240.1:0-15601 GCA_046717305.1 Candidatus Limnocylindrales bacterium | reverse complement strand
CAGGTTGGTGGCCGCCCGAACGACGAAGAGGCCGTGGTTCAGGGTCAGCTGGATGAGATCCACGACGAGCGGGCGATCGTGGAACACGAGTGCGCGGCGCGCACCGAGGGCCGCTACCTTCACCTGGCTGTCTGTCACCGCTCGTCCTCGCTACGTGGGGAGCGTCGCTGAAGCGATATGCAAGTCCCTGTGCGACCAGTTCCTCGGCTGGGCGGCCGCACAGCGTCTGGTGCCGACCATTGCGCCTCTGGCAACCGGAGCGCCCGGACAGGAGCGCCCGGACAGGCGCGCCCAGACAGGCGCGCCCGGACCCGCGGCCGCAAAGACACCCTCAGGTATCTCGTCTGGCCGCTGCCTGCCAGGTCCCGCGAGCCTCACGTGTTCCCCCCGGCCCACGTGAGGCTCGAGCCCGAGGCCCAGAGCCACCGAGCGCTCAGGCGAACGATGGCGGAGTGGTCGAGCAATCGGAACCTACCTCGGTTCCCGGCGCCGGCAATGTCAGAGTTCACATTCGCGGTCGGGACACCCGAGGTACGATCGGCGGAATGCGAAGAGGAGGTTCATGAGCGCGATCGAATCGGTTGGTTCCCACGTCGCACGGCTGCTGCCGGGCGCCGACGCGAGCACATTGCGTCGCATGGAGCGTGCGGCCCAGCAACAGACCTTCAACCGCCGCGACCTGTTGCACGCGCGGGGAATCCAACTACCCCCCTTCGTCATGCTCGATGGGCACGTCATCGCTCGCCGCGTAGCGGAGACGGGACAGGTGCGCGCCGCGCTGATCGCGGGGTCCGGATATCTCGGCGGACTCCGCTCGATCAGCGACCCGGACGGTGAGGCGCTCTACGAGCTGGTCGCGATGAGCGACGGGACATGGGCGACGTGGGATCCGCGATTCATCCGAGAACTCGCACTACAGGACGCCGGGCTGGCCGTCGGCCTCCTTGACCACTCATCGGACTTTGCGGTGGTTCTCAACATGCGGCTCGATGAACGATCCTTCGAGAATGCGCGCCAAAGGCTGGCTGCCATCCTCACTCGGTACGGGAAGGCGATCTTCGACACGCCCCATCCAGTTGCCCAGCGGGCCGACCTGGCAGCCATGATCGGTACGAGCCGCGTGATGATGTACCGGGCACTCCGCGAACTGGAAGCCGATGGTCTGGTGGAACGCCAACGCGGCGGCGGCATCAACGTTCTGGACGCGGAGCGGCTTGCCCAGCTGGTTTCGGTGGCACCTCCGGACGGCGCTCCCGCTCTCTGACTCGGGCTGGTTGCCCGCCGTCTGACCCCGACGCGTCCGCCGACGAGGTCCGTCAGTGCGGCGCCTGGTCGTCCGCGGCCTGCTCGCCGTTCCAGCCAAGGTTCGTGAAGCGCGGGATGAACCGATAGCCCCGACCCGCGACCGTGGCGATGAAGCGCGGGTGCCGGTAGTCGTCCTGGAGCTTGATGCGCAGGCTCCGGATGTGGCGATCCACGATGTTGCTCTCGGCCACGAAGTCCGTGCCCCAGATGGCATCGAGGATGTCCTCCCGCGTCACGACACGGCCAGCGCGACTGGCGAGGAGGTACAGCAGGCTCTGCTCGATGCCGCTCAGGTGCACGACCGACTCGCCGGCGCGCACCTGCCGATTGACGATGTCGATCTCGATGTCCCCGAGCTTGATCGTCGGCACGATCGGCCGATCCGTGCCCGACGCCCGGCGGGTCATGACGATCGTCCGGGCGAGCAGCTCCTCGGGCGAGAAGGGCATGGTCAGGATGTCGTCCACCCCGAGCTCGAACGCCCGGAGCTTCGTCTTGAGGTCGCCCCGTCGGGTCAGGCCGAGGGCCGGCGTCACGTTCCGCTTCAGCCTGTTCGAGGCGCCGATCTTCTGGAGGAGACCGGTGCTGTCGTCATGGTCCATGTCGATCACGGTCACGTGGGGAGGCCACTCGGCGAGGATGGCCTCCGCCTCCGCCAGGTTGGTGGCCGCCCGAACGACGAAGAGGCCGTGGTTCAGGGTCAGCTGGATGAAATCCACGACGAGCGGGCGATCGTGGAGCACGAGCGCGCGGCGCGCTCCACCTGATACAACGTCCATCTTCCGATCCTCCCGTTGACTCAGTCCGGACGCACCCACAGGTAGACCTTGGCTGTTATACCAAAACTGGCGACGAAGTGCCACATGACGCCCCGTCATGACACGCTTCGCCTGGGGTCGGAGACTGGGGAGTGGCATTCATCGCGACGGACTCGGTTCGCGCTTCCCGGATGCCGGAGGCATTGGGAGGAAGTTATGTCCATGAATGAAGTCGACAAGACAGTCGTCACCCAGGAACCCGTGGCCCCCGCGGGTCAGGAAACGGCGCCGGCAGGCACCGGTCCGGCAGTGATGCGGACCGAAAGTCGGAGCACATCCACGTCGCGGCCCGGGGGCCCCGAGATGACACGACGCATCGTCCTCCTCCTCTTCGGCCTGGTCCAGGTCGTGATCGGACTGCGCGTCGTCCTCCTCCTGCTCGACGCCCGGGAGGCGAACGATCTCGTAGCCGGCATTCTTAACCTGAGCGAGCTGTTCGTTGCGCCGTTCGAAGGGATCCTTCGGACGGACGCCCTCATTAAAGACGGTTCGATCTTCGACGTCACCGCGATCGTGGCCTTCGTCGGCTGGACGATTCTCGAGCTCATCGTGCTCTGGGCCGTGGGCATCTTCCGACGCGAGCCAGCGTGACACGGGCCGGCTGACCGCAAGTCCGCTTCTGGCCGACGCGCGGCCGAATGACACGAAAGGAACAGATCAGATGGGCTTCGTCGCGTGGATCGTGGTCGGCGCCATCGCCGGCTTTCTCGCCAACCAGGTCATGGGCTCGCGTGAGGGCCTGCTGATGATGGTGGTCCTCGGGATCGTCGGCGGCGTTGTGGGCGGGTTCGTCGCGACGAGCGTGCTCAAGATGGGATCCGTTGACGGCGTCAACCTCGAGAGCATCTTCATCGCCACGCTCGGCGCCATCGCGGTGATCTTCGTGGCGAGGGCCGTGAACCGCTCGGGTGGCATGCGTCGCTGACCCGGTCCAGGCTCGGGTGGTGCGCGACAGGTTCAACCGCGCCGCCGACCGCGCCAACACGGAGCTCGGCTCAGTTTGGGCGCTGATCCTGTCGGTGGTCGTGGTCGCCGCGTGGGCGCTGACAGGTCCGATCTTCAACTTCTCGGACACGTGGCAGCTCGTCATCAACACGGCAACGACAATCGTCACGTTCTGGATGGTCTTCGTGATCCAGAACAGCCAGAACCGGGCGTCGAAGGCCGTCCAGCTGAAGCTTGACGAGGTCATTCGCGCCCTCGATGGAGCCGAGAACAAGTTCATTCGTCTCGAGGCCGCCACGGAGGCCGTCGTGGCCGAACGCGAGGCCGAGATGAACGTGATCGCCACCGACATGGCGGGATCGCATGGTTCCTCGAAGGGCGTGGACGAACCGACGAGCTGACCGACGTCGGCACTGACCTCCAGTCGCCATGACCGGCCTCGCGGCGAGCCGCGCGGCCCCGGATCGCAGCGTGGAGGAGCGGCCCGGCGCAACGGCCCCGTGATCAGGGTGCCGGAGCGGCCCGCCGTCGCCTCGAAGGATCCCGACGGCGGGGCCCGGCGATCCAGAGCGCCACGGCCCAGCCGACGATCGCGACGAGCACGAGTCCGACGAGGGGCGCGTATGTCCCGAGCCGGTCCACCCCGAGTGCGCCGGTGTACACGGCAATGGTCCCGCCGATCGGGTAGGCGACCGCGAGCAGGCCGAAGATCGTTCCGAAGTTCGCGCCGCCAAAGACATCCGAAAACGCCGCCGAGCGGACGGCGATCGTCGCGCCGCTGCCAACCCCGTGGAGGACGATCCCGGCGAGCGCCAGCGCCGGCGTTGCCGAGGACGCCCCGAACGCCAGCAGCACCCCGCCACCGATGACCGCGGCGGCCACGACCCCCACGACGCGCCGCCCGAGCCGGTCCGAGAGCGAACCGCCGATGACCTGCCCGGCGACGTAGGCGAGGGCCTGCGCGCCCAGCGCGCCCGCCGAGAAGTCCGCACCGAACCCGTTCCGCACCGCATGCGGCAGGAACGCCTGGAGGACGCCCTCGTCGAACGCGCCGATCGCCGCGGCCCCGGCGAAGAGGACCCAGAACCGGCGCGTCCGGACTGTGCGGCGGATGCTGTTGTGCGCGAGGGTCGCTCCGCCGCTGCGCGCCGGGAGTGGTTCAAAGGCGGCGGAGACGGCGCCTGGTGCCGAGGTCTCGTGGAGTCCGGACGCCCGCGCGGCGAGCTCGGTCTCCTTCGCGCGCGTCGAGCCCGGCACGCGTCGCGCAGGGACGAGGATCGCCGGTCCGCTCGTCATCAGCCACACAAAGACGACACCCACGAGCGAGGCCGCGAGGAAGGCGAGCGACGCCGAGCGCCAGCCGGCCGTCTCGATGAGCCCGGCCGCGACGGGCAGGGCCACGGCCACCCCGATCCCAGGACCGGCGTAGGCGATGCCGAGCGCCAGGCCGGACACGCCGGCGTACCGCCGCGCGATTGCCGTCGAGGTGCCGATGAACGCGAGCTGGAGGCCGAGGGCATGGAACGCGGCGAAGGCGAGGATGACGAGCGAGATGTCCGGCGAGAGATAGACGACGAGCCAGCCGGCTGCGAGCAGCACCATGGAGGCGGTCAGGAGGTCCCGGTCGGCGAACTCGTCATAGGCGCGACCAAGGAGCGGACTCGCGATCGCCGTGACGATGAGGAACATCGTCCACGGCGTGACCGCGACAGTCCGGCTGATCCCGAATTCCTCGGCGAAGGCCACCGAGAGCGCCGGGAACGTGTACAGCCCGCCGTACGCGATCGCGCCGACGACGAAGGCCCCAATGAGCGGGAGCGACAGGCGAGTGACGCGTCGCGCGGCCGGAAGCGGAGCGGGCAAGGCCATGGGGAAATCGTACGCGCCGGTGTCGCGGACAGAGCCGCTCGATGGGGCCATGGAAGTCCGGTCTTCCGAGCGGAACCCGGACAGCCGCGCTATCGTCGTGGCGGCATGAACACCCGACTCGCCCTGCCGCTCCTGGCGGCCCTCTGCCTGCTCATCGCCGCATGCTCGTCTGCCGGCGCCGCGTCACCCTCTCAATCGAGGCCCGCGCCCACGCCGACACCGATCGCCGCGGACGTCACGACGCCGGAGGAGGCCGCCGCGCTCGTCATCGCCACGGACCCGCGATTCGCCGGCACGATCAAGCTGAACCCTGACCTCATCGGGGCCTCGCAGTGGTGGGAGGCGGCACCCCTCGACGACGGGTTCAAGATCACGTTGACGATCGGCTGGGGCGACTGCCCGGCGGGCTGCATCAACCGCCACACATGGGTCTACCAGGTCACCGCCGACGGCGGGGTGACGCTGCTCGAGGAATCGGGCGACCCGATGCCGGCGGGGATCCTGCCCAACGGGTGACCTGCTCTGGAGCGGCGCCCCGCCCCGCTACCATGGGCCCGTGGAACTCCCCGTCGCGCTCGTCCAGACCGACGCCGGCCAGGATTCCGAGGCGAACGTCGCGCGGGCCGCCCAGCTTGCGGACGCTGCCGCGGTTGCGGGCGCACGCCTCGTCGCGCTCCCGGAGTACCTCCAGTACCGCGGGCCGGACGATGGGTTCCGCGCCTCGGCCCGGCCGATCCCCGGACCGTTCACGGAGGCGTTCTCGGCGGTCGCCGCGCGGCGCGGGTGCTGGATCCTCGCCGGCAGCCTCGCGGAGACATCCGCCGATCCCTCCCGGCCGCACAACACGTCCGTGCTGATCGGCCCGGACGGCGTCATCCGGTCGCGGTACCGCAAGATCCACCTCTTCGACGTCGCGGTGGACGATGGTCCGGTGGACGTCGAGAGTGCCCGCGTCTCCGGTGGCGATGAGCCGGTCATCGCCGATGTCGAGGGCATGGCCCTGGGGATGACGATCTGCTACGACCTGCGATTCCCGGAGCTGTACCGAACCCTCGCCCTTGCCGGCGCCCAGGTGTTCGCCGTCCCGTCGAACTTCACGGAACGGACGGGGCGGGACCACTGGGAGGTCCTCCTGCGCGCTCGAGCCATTGAGAACGGCGCCTGGGTGATCGCCCCGTCGCAGATCGGCGGGCCGCCCGGCCAGCCGGCGTTCGGCCGGTCCATGGTCATTGATCCGTGGGGGACCGTCGTGGCGCAGGCACCGGACCGGGAGTCGATCGTGCACGCCGTCATCGACACGGATCGAGTGACTGGCGTGCGGCGGCAGATCCCGGTCCTCGCCAACCGGCGGCCAGCTACCTATCGGCTCGACTGACACGCACCGGCCGAGACTGCCGGGAATCGAAGAGCCGCGTCTGGAGGGGCGCGGCTCCGATTGGGATGGAATGACGGGCCCGGGCCCCGCCAGGGCTCAGTCGATGAGCTCGACGGACCACCCGCCGAAGGGGCCAGTCGCAGAGCCAAAGCCGTGAATGATCGTGAATTCCGGAGCGTCGAACGCGGAATCGAACCAGCCGCTGATTGCCTTCGTCGCGCCGCCGACGGAGCCGGTCAGGTGGAAGTAAGCCCAGCCCACGAGTCGGCCGTCGTCGTTGACGATCGCGACCGGAAACGCTTCCCCGACCGCGCTGGCGAGCGAGTCGAAGAGCGTGGTGTGGGCGCCCGCGTTGAGCGGTGCGATGGTGTCGTTGAGGGTGACCGTCGTCGAGACACCGTCTTCGTCGATCCAATCCCCGACCACGTCCGAGTTGGCGTTGCATGTTCCGCTGCTGGCCGCGCAGAAGACGGTCCAGTTGAACGTGTTGTCGCCCAGCGGGATGTCCTGGGTTCCGGTCCCCGGCTCGTCGAACGAGGCCGATGAGTTTGGGTCCCTGTTCATCGGATTGTTGAACGCATCCTCATTGAAGATCAGCGGCATCGTGCCGTAGGCGGCGTTCGGGATCCCGGCCTCGACCGACGCGGTCGCCGACACGTTCCAGGAACTGAAGCCCAGAATCCCCGAGAAGTAGTTTCGGTGCGGTCGGGACACGTCCACGGTGATCGAGTCGGCGCCGCTTGTGACCGTGACGGTCGTGCCGTCCTGCCCGTCGACGTAACCGTTCGCCGCGGCGACCGACTGGGCCGCGGCCGCCTCGTCGACACCGTTCACATGGGCATACCCAGCGGCCATTGCCGCCGCGTCGGCGACGTTCTGCTGGTCGCGCCGTTGGAGCGACGTGTCACCGCCGTCAATGATCAGCCCGACCATCCCGGTTATGGCCACGAGGGCGAGCGCGAAGATCACGAGCATCTGGCCGTGCTCGGACCCGCGCCGGTCGCCGGGCGCGGTCGGCCGCGGGCCGCGAAGCGAGGGACGAGACATGGCGTTCGACTCCTTGTTCATGGGACCTGGATGTGGGCAGTTGAGCTGACGGTGAACGGATTCGGGACGGGGAGGAGGGGCGTGACGAGACCGAACGACATGCTCGCGGTGACGCGGATGTAGTCGCCCGGCGGGCAGATCGAGTTGGCTGCGACGGTCTGGGTCGCGTCGGTCACGTCCACGCAGTCGATCGTGATGCTCGAATTCGTCAATCCCGGCACGAGGGCCTTCTGCGCGTCGACGGCCTCGACCGTCTCGGCGGACCAGGTCGCGCTCGTGCATGGGCCCGAGCACTGGTGGACGCTCGTCGCCCGGGCGATCTCGCGTGCCGCCTGGGCCACGCCGTTGTTTGTGTAGATGCCGCGCCCCAGGTCCACGGCGCCCATGAGCATGAACAGGAACGGGATCAATGCGAGCGAGAACTCGACCAGGGTCTGGCCCCGCTCACGATCCTTCGGGCCGGCCGGGCGCTGAGCGTCGTGCCGGATCATGGCTTCACCAGGATCGCGGCCGACCCGCTGGTGGACGAGCCTGCAGCGTTCGAGACGGTGAGCGTCAGGAAGAACGTCCTGTTCCCAGGCCCGGCGTTGTAGTAGACGTGTGGCGACTGGGTCTGCCCGTAGGTCGTGGGCGTAGCGTCGCCCCACTCCCACGCCCACGTGGTGATGGCGCAACTCGGGCCCGCCGAGGACGTGTCCGTCACCCTGACCGTCACGGGCGACTTGTTGCTCGCCGGCGACTTCGTGTAGGTGAAGCCGGCACTCGGCAGGCTGCACACCACGGGCGTCGGCGCCGGCGGCGCAGTGGGCGCCGGCGTGGCGGTAGGAACCGCGGTCGCGGAAGCAGTTGCGGCGGCGGCGGACGACGGCGGCAGCGCCGAGATCTGGTTGGTCGCGCTCGAACTGAACGTGATCGTGGTGCCGCCGAAGAAGGCCGCCATGACCGGGGTCAGGAGGGTGAACCGGCCGGTCGCCGTTACCGTGACGGTGTTGCCCATCGCCTCGGAGCAGCTCGGCGCGCAGGTCAGGGTGATGTCGGAGGGAGATACGGTCACGATGGAGCCCGTGGACTCCAGGACGGCTCGGCAGACCACGAGGTTTGTCTCGGGGACGTCGCCGGTCGCGGGATCCACGGTCGGGCACGGCTGGCCGGCCTGGTAGGAAGTCGGCGTCTGCGCGGCCTGGAAGGACGCCTCGCGAGCGACGTTCGCGATCGTGACCCGTGCGTACGCGAGCCGACCGAGGTCGATCGCCGCCGACAGAATCACGAGGAAGACGGGCAGGATGAGCGCGAATTCCACGAGGCTCTGGCCCAGCGTTCGTTCGCGGCGGCGGCGCAGTTGCTCCCGGATGTGCATCGGGATCTTGGGGACCTCGGTCGATTGGGTGGACGCTCAACAGGCTGGCGTCGCTCCCTTGCACCATGGCTTGCCGTGGTGCGTGCATGCATGGCCCATCAGGTGGGGGCCGGCTACTCATTGGTCCCGGCGCCTCATCCGGACCGCACCGGACCGCTCGTCACCGCCCGGACGCGAAGGAGCCGCGCCTCGCGAACGAGACGCGGCTCCCTGAGTCCCCGTCCCCCCGAGACGCGGGCGACCATATGGTTAGGGCCCCTGAGGTACCGGATCAACCGGCCGATGGATCCTACTGGCTGAGCTTTGGCTCGATCAGGTACGGAAGACCGTCTTCCGGGCCCGCATAGGTCTGGGTGACATCCGTTCCGCCGGCGAACTTGAAGGTCCAG
The DNA here is from genome assembly GCA_046717305.1 of Candidatus Limnocylindrales bacterium. Taxonomy (GTDB): domain Bacteria; phylum Chloroflexota; class Limnocylindria; order Limnocylindrales; family CSP1-4; genus UBA5189. Next base: position 6,496 of record JBKJVO010000240.1, on the reverse strand, counting down.
GAGACCAGCTGGCCAATCCCGTCGTGCCCTGGTTGCCCGGCGAGTTTCACGTTGTCATGCGGAGCGTAGGTGAGCCCTTGCCAGGCGAGGCCCGAGAAAGCACTGACAGTAATGACGCTGGTGTTGTTGTCCGATGCGATACCCGTCAGCCACTGCGCGCGCTTGACGACGTAGATCGCCACGCCCACCTTGCGGGCGTCTGCCTCCAGCGTGGAGTCGTACGTGCAGTTGCCGCCGGAGTCGCAGGAATACGGTGACGCGCCGACTCCGTTCCTGACATACCAGGCCCCAAGGCGGCGCGGACTGGCGGTCGCGACGCCCAGCTCCCCGCGATTCAGGTCCATCACTGCGGGAGAGCTCGCGCCTCCTGAGAGCGTCAGGAGGTTTCGACTGCTCGAGGAAGGGTGCGGGATCATGACGACGGTGACGCCGTTGCCGACGATCATCCCGCCGCCATTGACATCGACGCCGTTCAGCGGGCCCGATGTGTCTCCGTAGATGTAGAACACGCCCGCCAACTGTCCGGGTAGCAAAGCTGCCGGTGCGTCGATCTCCGATGCCTTGACGGTAGTGTGGCGCTGCGTCGGGTCGAGGATGAGGCACTTCCCGCCATCGACGTGGATGGAGTAGTAGAACCCGGGCCCAATTCGCGGAGAGTCGGAACTGCAGGTCAGGACACCACCGGGGCTCGTAACGCTGCCCGGCGCCTGGTTCGGGCCGCCCCCAGCGACGCTGACGTATCCGCCCAGGTCTCCCAGAGGTACCTGTGTCGTCGGAGCTGCCGGATTGGAGATCGACGCCGGGAGAGGGTAGTTGGGGTCGGCCACGGCCGGGTAATACTGGGCATTGACCGGGTTCAAGCTCTGATCGACGAGCTGGTTGGGAACCCAGCTGTTGCTCCCGCCCGGTATGGGCCGATTCAGGAATACAGTGAACGTGTCGCCGGTCCCGTCATTGTCGAGGATCATCCTGGATGTCGATCCGTTGATCGCCATCCCCCAGTTGCCGCCCACGTCGCCTTTGACGATCCGCAGGCTGGAGCCACCCGCGATATCGATGTCGGTAGGCGTGTCCCCGGCCTGGCCCGGACGCCGCAGCGTGATCACCGCGAAGCCGCCCCCCTGGCTGCCGGCGGCGGCCCACGCGCTCACGACCACGGAGCCTTGGTTGAAGATTTGGCTCAGGAACGAGGAGCTGTCGCGCTCGACCCATACGAAGATCGTCCTGTCGTCCGCGCCTCTCGAGGCACCCGGATACTTCCCCGACGTCACACTTGAGACACCGATCGGCGGCGTGCTGACCCACATCCGGTATCCCGTCGCGGGATCATCGACTGGAAAGCCCGAAAGGGTATCCGAGAGGGCCAGCGTTGCGGGAACAATACCCAACCCAAGACCAAGCTGGTCCTTCAGGGACTGCCATGCAGCCTCCCTCGCATCGATGCGTTTCGCCTGGCTCATCGGACGCGTTAGTAACGCCGCACCCTGCAGGGCCGCGGCGTCCGCGACGTTCTGGTAGTCGCGTCGGACCTTGAGCCACGACGCGTAGTCGATCGTGATCGCGGACGCCCCGATCAGGACGACGAGGAAGATCGCGAAGATCGCGAGGACCTGACCCGACTGTCGAGGGATGGGACGATCAGGCGGACGAACGGAACGATCAGACGGACGGTTGACGAGCATTACCAGGACCCTCACGGACATGTAGCGAGACCGGGCGGCGCAAAATCGAGCGTTGGGTTCTCAACGCGCATCTCCTCGGAGGCCGACGTGCGAAACGTCCCACCTGACGCCCCGTCGAGGAGCGCGCCAACGAGCGGAATGAAGAGCGGATGTCGATAGGCGATCTGCACGCGAACACGTACGGACCAAGTGCCGTCCGGGTTCTGAAATGCCGCGTAGCAGACCGCCGTGCTGCTTGCGCCTGTGGTGACGAGGTTGCCGGACAGGTAGCCTGGGATTGCCCTCGATAGGAAGCCCCCTGACCTCGTCAACTCGGTCATCGTTGCGGCCGCGTTGGTGGACGCGGTCGTTGCGTCGCCGACCGGTAGCACCGAGGCGTACCGCGCGGCATCGCGCGCGGCGTTGGTCAATCCAATATGACCGCCGAAGAGAAAACCGAACTGCAGGATGCCGAATACAAGAATGAAGAACAGCGGCGCGATCAATGCGAACTCAGGCAACGCTTGCCCAAGGCCGGACGATCGCCGCCTGACGCTTCGAAGCCTCATGTTCGACACACCGGGAACAGGATTGGGATCGCGTCCAGCGGAACATTGTCGACGCGGAACTCCTCGGAGGCGCCCACTCGGAAGCCATCATTGGGAGTGCCGTCAATCCCATCGAGGATGGCTCCCACGATCGGAATGAAGAGCGGATGACGGTAGACGACGTCCACTCGGACGAACACCGCAGGGGCACCGCTCACGTCGGCCGTCGCGGTGTAGGTGATGCGCGTTCCAGCAACCGGGCTAGTACAGCTTCCCGCGTCGAGTTGGCCGGGTGAGAACGCCATCACATTCGTTGGCAGCAGGATCGTCCGCAGCCGAATCAGGACGGCGTCTCCGTTCGCCATCGCGGCGGCGGAGGTGTTGGTCGCCGTTATCGACGCGATCCGCGCCGCCTCTCGTGTCGAATTCGTCAGACCGATCTGGGCACCGATCATGACCGCAATCTGGAGGATGGAAAGGAGGATGAGGGCGAGTACGGGCAGCACGAGGGCAAACTCGGCCAGGCTTTGACCGCGCGACCGGCCGTGTGCTGTCGTTCGATGGCGTCTCATCCAGTCTTTCCCCTTGATCGGACTCGAAGTCTGTGTGACGGACCTTGCACAGGACCTTTCGCCTATGGCAGGGGCGCACCATCCTGGGTGTGCCGGACCTGCTGGGGCCGGTCGAGACCGTCACGACGGCCGCCTGAGCGGCTGTCAGGACTCGGCCGCCGCCGGCGATTCGGCCGGCAGTCCGATCGTGAAGGCCGCCCCGGGCTCCGGGGCGGCCGACTCCACGTCCAGCGAGCCGCCCATCGCGAGACACAGCGCTCGCGAGACGTAGAGGCCGATTCCCGTGCCCTCCGGGTGATCCGGCCCACTCCCGCGCGTGTAGCGCTCGAACAGCCCGGGTCGCTCGCGGTCCGGGACGCCGGGGCCCCCATCCGAGATCGTGAGGAGCAGTCGTCCGCCCGCCGCGTCGGGCCGAAGGTCCGCTCTCACGGGTGACCCTGCGCCGTACTTCACGGCGTTGTCGAAGACCGCCCAGAGGACCTGATCGAGCTGGTCCCGGTCCGCGATCGCCAGCCAGCCCGGCGCGTCGTCGTCAAGCCGGAAGTCGACGTCGGCGGCGCCGAGCGCGTCCCAGGCGTGGCGGACGCGCGGGCCGAGTGCGAGCACCTCGATGCGCGGCCGCAGCGTGCCGGCCTCCAGTCGCGACACCGCGAGGAGCTGGCGGACCATTCGCGACAGTCGCTCCGCCTGCTCGGTGATGATCGAGATTCGGCGGTCCGGGTGCTCGCCGGAGAGCTGCTCCGCATACGCGCGGATGCTCGTCAGCGGGGTCTGGAGGTTGTGGCTGATCCCGCGCAGGAAGTCGTCCTTCGCGGCATCCAGCGCCACGAGGCGCTGGGTCTGCTGCTGCACCTGGTCGAACAACTCGGCGTTCCGGATCGCGACCGCGATCTCGCTGGCAAAGAGCTCCAGGAGATCCTGGTCCGCCGCGTCCCACGTTCGGGTTGCCGGGAGGTGGCCGGTCAGGACGCCGACCCGTTCGTCGGGCAGCGCGAGAACGGCCCGGATCGGCCGCGACTCCCCCGGGATGACCTCCACCACCGGCACGTCAGCCGGGTCGCCCAGGTGGATCGACGCGTCGATCATGTCGAAGGCCGAGCGGGCGCTCGCCGTCGCGTGGGCGACCAGGTGGTCCAGGCCGTCCCGCGGCGACGTCTCACCGATCGCGAGGAGGATCCGGCCCAGCTCCGTGTTGCGCCGCTCGAGGTCCGCGGCCAACCGGTTGTGGCTCTCGACGAGGCGCGCCAGCTCGTCCTCGCCCGCGACCTCCACCCTGACGGACAGGTCGCCGGCGGACACGCGTTCGACCGCTCGAGAGATCGCCCGGAGCGGCGCGGTCAGGTTGCCGGCCAGGAAGTAGGCGAACACCACGGCGACGATGATCGAAGCCGCCAGCGCGAACACGACCAGGCCTGCGAGCGTGGAATCGAGGCCGCCGATCCGGGCGGCGTCCGCGCCCACGAGCACGAGGCCAAACCCTGCCAGGGGGACGGTCGCGCCCGCGATGAGGCCGGCGGTCAGCCGCGCACGGAACGAGTATCCGGGACCGACACGCTGCGGTTCGCGACCCGATCCGGGCCGGCTTCCGGGTGTCATTTCCCGGCCTCGTCCGCCTGGCCGTTGATTCGGACGAGCCGGTAGCCGACGCCACGGACCGTGATGAGGTGGGCCGGATGGTTCGGATCAGGTTCGATCTTCTGGCGCAGGCGGCGCATCGTCACCCAGACGTAGGACGGGTCGGCGTCCTCCGTGTCCGCCCAGCCGCGATCGAGAAGCGTCTCCGTCGTCACCGCCTGGCCGAGGTTGGCGGCGAGAGCATAGAGGAGCCGGGACTCCGTGGGCGTGAGCTGGATCGATGCGCCTCGGACGGTTGCCGCCCGCCGATGGAGCTCCAGGACGAGATCCGGCCCGAGGACGAGCTCGCGACGAGGCACCTTGTCGCCGAGCCGCCGGAGGACGCGTGAGATCCGCGCCCGGAGCTCGGGGTAGTGGTACGGTTTCGTGACGTAGTCCTCGGCAACCTCCTCCAGCAGATCCGCTTTGGAATCCGCGGTGTCGATCGCCGAGAGGACGATGATCGGCAGGTCCGCCTGGGCCTTGATCTCGCGCGCGAGGGTCAGGCCGTCCATCCGCGGCATCATCATGTCGACGATCAGGAGGTCCGGCCAGCCGCTCCGAAGCCGTCGGAGCGCCTCGTCGCCGTCGCGCGCCGTCTGGACATCGAAGCCGTCGGCACGGAGCTGGTCCGCCAGGAGGACCAGGAGGTTCGGATCGTCGTCGACGAGGAGGATCCGCGGCGCCCCCGCTTCGCCCCGCCGACCGCCGCCGCTCAACATTGGCCGAGTATAGGCGGGCCATTCGGGTCTTCCGCCGCACCCTCGGGTGCCTGCCCCTGGTGCCTGCCCCTGGTGCCTGCCCCCGGTGCTGCGATCGACCTCATTCATCAGATTCCCGGCATCCACGCTTGGCCACACCGAGGATTCGTCAGGAACGGCGCACGGCCGCGCTCGGTTGAGGCCGAATTGATGAACCACATCGATCAGCGGCCGGAGGGCGGGTGAAGGGCGATCGAACGGTGACCGCAGGTATCTGGAGGCCCCAGCCGGAGCCGGGTCATTGCCACGTGATCCGCAGGTAAGTGCGATGCGGTAGAACAACCCATGGTCGATCGCAGGGATCCAGTCCCGGTTGTCGGAAGCATGGTGAGAACTCTCCGCACGACAATCGGCTGGTCGCAGCGGGAACTCGGCAGGCGTGCGGCGGTATCCCAGTCGATGGTCTGCCTCGTCGAGCGCGGTGCTCTCCGCGACCTGACGTTCTCGACCGCTTCGACCTTGCTGAACGCCATGGGAGCCCGCCTCGTTGTCGACGTGAAGGCCCCGTACCTCGGCGACCGCGAGCGGCAGCGCGATCCGGCCCACGCTCGGCTTGCGGCCCACGTCGTCGCGCGGCTGCGGCACGCCGGGTGGGAAACCCGGGTCGAGGTCGAGGTGGGTGGCGACCGCGCTCGTGGCTGGATCGACCTCGTCGCATTCCATCCCGCGAGCAGCGTCATGCTCGTCATCGAGATCAAGACCGAGATCCACGACCTGGGGCAGATCGAGCGGAGCCTCGGCTGGTACGAGCGAGAGGCATGGGCGGTTGCGCGGCGGCTCGGCTGGCGCCCCATGCGGGAGATCGGCTGTCTGCTGCTCCTGGCGACCGAGGCAAACGACCTGCGCGTCGCCGCGAACCGAGCGTCGATCGAGGCCGGCTTTCCGCTCCGGGCGCGTCACCTGGGGACGGTGATCAACGGGACGGTGATCAACGGTGGAGCGGCACCCACGGAGATGGGGCGGGCGATCGCCCTGATCGACCCGCGTTCACGCCGGCTGGCGTGGTGCGGTGCGCTGCGGATCGATGGCCGACGCTCCGCCGCGCCGTACCTGGACTACGCGGACTTCATGCGCTCGATCGGACCCGGGCGCATGCTAGGCCGTTGACGTGGAGCACATTGTCTGCGTCGTCGCTGGGTGGCCGCTGGTCGTCCGCGGATTCCGAGGAGCCTCCCGTCCGGCCGCACCGTTCTCCGGCCGCGATCGACCTCATTCATCAAGGGCGCGGCTTCCACGCTCGGCCAGGTCGCGGTTTCGTCAGGAACGGCGCACGGCCGTGCTCGGTTGAGGCCGATTTGATCAACCACATCGATCAGCAGCCGAACGCCGGTGGTTTGCAG
>JBKJVO010000239.1:0-9375 GCA_046717305.1 Candidatus Limnocylindrales bacterium | reverse complement strand
GACAGGCCTCGCGCCTGGCCCCGGGCGCCGATGCGGCCACAAGCGACGCCATCGCACGGGCGGCCGGCGTGATCAGCCTTACGCTCCGGGGCACACCCTTTGTGTACTACGGGGAGGAGATCGGCGCGCGGGATGTGTTCGTGCCCAGGCCGGAGATCGTCGACCCACCGGCCAAGCGCGGCGGTCGGATCGTCCGGATGGTCGCGCCATGGTGGAATCGGGACCAGGCGCGATCGCCGATGCCTTGGGGCGACGGCCCGAACGGCGGGTTCTCGAGCGCCCGACCGTGGCTGCGGATGGCTCCCGACATCGAGTCCCGGACCGTCGCCATCCAGAATCGGGACGCCCCGTCCGTCCTTGCCGCGTATCGCAGGCTGATCTGGTTGCGGCGCCGGCACCCGGCGCTGCAAGTCGGAACGTACCGCCGGCTGACGGCTGCCTCCCGCGATCTGCTCGCCTATGAGCGCGCGACGGGCAATGAGACCATCGTCGTCGCGGTCAACTTCGGTGCCGCGGCGACTCGATTCCGGGTGCCCGCCGGGCGGCCCTGGACCGTGATCTTCGATACTCACCCGCGGCCGAACCGCGGGCTCTCGGACGGGGATCAGCTGCTCCTCGGTCCCCGCGAGGCGATCATCCTGCTTGCCGGCTGAGCCCTCGAGTCCTGGGGCGCCGGCCACCGAAGCGAGGGCGGGTGAAGCGAGGACGGGGCGGCCCGCTGCTAGGATACGGACCAGTTCGTGTCGCCTTGCCGGGGAGAGCTTCGTGCCGCTCGAATTCCTCCGTCGCCGGGGCGCTGGTAAAGCGCCCGCACCCACCGCCGCTCCGCCCGCCGCGTCCGGGTCTGGCAGCCATGCCCTTCCGGAGGAGGTCGTGGCCCAGGAACACCAGCTCCGCCTGAACTACGCAGGCAAGACCAGCGAGGGCGTCCGAATCAAGGCGGGACCGGCGGCCTACGCCGATCTGCCCTCCATGCTCTCCGGCATTGCCCGGAGCGAGATCGAGGTCATCGCGCCGCTCCCGATCGAGTACAGCCAGGCCACTCCCATGATCGTCCGACCGTCCGAGGCAATGCAGTGGCTGAACGCCCACCACATGCTCTCGCCCGTCGCGCGCCATGCGCTCGTGGTGCTCGAGACGATCGATGCGGTGGACCTCGCATTCGACACCTTCGTCTGCGCCCTCCTGGATGGCGAGACGGACACCTCCGGGTACCCGGAGTACAACGCGATCGTCGGCGGCGCCGCGGCGCACTGGGACGAGGTCACCGGCGACCTGATCGTTCGCGGCGTCGTAGGCTGGGGCGGCCGGGGCGTTCGCGGGGACTCGGACAGGATCGGGTCGAAGATCCTCACGAGCCTGCTCTCGAACATCCTGGCGAGCCAGTATTCGCTGGGCCTGACCGCGGTAGCACGGCCTGCCGCCGCGCATGGCCAGGGCGGCGTCATCTGCCCTCACTGCGGGTTCGCCTCCGCCCACGAGCGAGCGTTCTATTGCCCGAAGTGCGGCATGCGGCTGCTGCGCGGCTGATCGATCCGGGAAGGAGAGCACTCGTTTCGTGCCGATTTACGATTACGGTTGCGCGCGCTGCGGACGGATCACTGAGGTGATCCACGGCATCCACGAGACCGGCCCCAAGTTCTGCCCGGAGTGCGGTGCCGAGGGCACGATGCGCAAGGGGTTCGCGACGCCCGCCGTCCATTTCAAGGGTGCCGGCTGGGCAAAGAAGGACCGCTTGACAAGCGCCTCCACGGGCAAGTCGCATGTGCCGAAGGCAGCCACGGAGTCCGGCTCGGGCAGTGGCGACAGCTCCAGCCGCGACGGCTCCAGCCGCAAGGGATCCGATGGCGACAGCTCCAGCCGCGAGGGCTCCAGCCGCGAGGGATCCGCTGGCGCGAGCCCAAAGAGCGAGTCAAACGCCTCCCCGAGCACCTCGGCCGCGACCACCTCATCGGACGGGGGCGACTGACGATGGCCGGGTCGGCCGCCGACTGGATCAGCCTGGCCGAGGCCGCAGAGCTACTCGCGGTCGCCAACGTTCGATTCCGACCCTCCACGATCGGAAACTGGGCACGGACCGGGAAGCTCCAGAGCATCAAGCTCGGCGGGCGCCGCTTCGTCCGGCGGGGCGAAGTTCGGGCGCTCATCGCCCCGCCCCGGCGCGTTCGTGCGGACGCCCTCCAGGCGGGCCTCTTCGAGGACCTTCGGGACTGAGTTCGATGGACCGCGGCTGGGTCGCCCGGCTGGCCGCCGTCCTCGGCTGGCGTCCGGTCGTGGTGATCCGCGGGGTCCTGGACCGGTACGACGCCGCCGGCGGTTCCCTGCTCGCCGGTGGTCTCGCCTACAGCGCGCTCTTCGCCCTCGTCCCGCTGACCGTGCTCGTCGCCGGGATCCTGGGACTCGTGGTCGCCGATGCCGCCCACCGGGCAGAGGTGGTGGCTGGAATCGCGAGCGTCCTGCCGCCCCTTCGCGATGTCGTGGCGGCCGTCCTCGACGAATCTGCGCGTGCCGCGGGCGCCATCTCCGTGCTCGGCGGTCTCGCGCTCGTGTGGGGAGCGAGCCGCTTCGTGGTGGCCTTCGATGACGCGATGGGTCGGATCTTTGTCGGAACCCGACGACGCGGGTTCGCGACCCGAAACGGGGTCGCGGTGCTCGCTGTCCTGGGGCTGATCGGAGCGGCGGTGCTTGGCGCGATCCTTGCGGGCCTGTCGTCGTTCCTCGACGCGGCCGAGGTTGCCGGCCACCCGATCGCGGGCGTCGTGAACGATGCCGCGCTGGTTGCGCTACCCGTCGCCGCCGCTGTCCTGTCGATCGCGCTCGTCTTCCGCCTCGTGCCGGTCCACGCGCCGCGATGGCGGGCGATCGTGCCACCGGCGATCGTGGTCGCGGTCATTCTCAGCGTCCTCACCCGGCTGTTCGTCTTCCTGGCGCCGCGGCTGATCGGGGCAGTGGTCACGATCGGGGCGCTGGCGACGGCGTTCGCAGCGCTTGCGTGGCTCAGCCTGTCATTCTAGGCGATCCTCGTGGGCGCGGCGTGGGTTCGCGAGCGGGATCGGTCGTGGGGCGAACCCGCCGCGATCCCGGCTCCACCGGCCGCCTGAGCCAGGCTCCCGGCGGGGCGGGTCAGCCGACCTGGGATGTTCCGCAGCGACGGCAGAAACGGGCGTTCGCGGAGAGTGAGATCCCGCAGTTCACGCACGGCTGGACCCCAGCCGTCGGCGCGACCTGCGCGGCAATCGGCGCCTGGACGAGGTCGCGACTCGACGCCGCCCACATATCCTCGGTGGCGTGACGAGCCATGATCGCCGTCAGGGGATCCATCGACGGCTGGGGAGGCGGCGGCGCCTGGCGAGCCGGCATCGCCGTCGGCCAGCGCGGACCCGTCGGCCACTGCGGGGCCCCGCCGGGGGCAGACGGTGGCTTCGCGGGTGGAGGCGTCCAGGGTGCGGTGGGCGGCTCGGCGGCGACAGGCTCGGGCACCGGCTCGGCGGCGACAGGCTCAGCCGCGACCGGCTCCGGCTCGGGTTCAGGTTCGGCCTCCGCCGCGACAGGCTCGGGTTCAGGTTCTGCCGCGGCCTCGGCCGCGACCGTTTCGGTCTCCGGCTCGGCTGCCACCGGCGCTGTGGGCCAGGTGGGCTGGTCGACGACATCGACACCCGCCGTTGTTGCCGCCGCGGAGGCCTCGTATGCGGCAATCGCGTCGTCAAGGCTTTCGCCGGGCTCCATCCCCAGGAGACCCGGTTCGGCGGACGCCGCGTCTGACGTCGCGACCTCATCCTCGAGCACGTCGGCCGGCGCAGTTTCAGCCTCGGCCTCGAACCAGCCGACGGAGACCTCGTCCGCCGTCTCAGGGATCGAAGCGGCGAGCTCCTCGTGCCGGACGTGGTCGTGGGCATCCTCGTCGAGTTCCGCACCTGCCGCCAGGTCGGGGTGCGGCAGCGACGCGACCGGCCAAGGTGCCGTCGGGGGCGCGGCCATGAGCCGCAGGCGTCGCTCCGCGTCGGGCTCGGCTACCGACGCCTCCGCCGACGCGACGATGGCCATGGGCGCGCAGGACAGGCAGCGGGCCTCGACGACGTTCCAGCAATTGCCGCAGGTGTACTGGCGGCACGACATGCAGAAGTTGAACGTCCGGTGGAAGGCATCGAGTTGCTGCGCCGTCGCCTCGCGCTCGTTGTCCGAGCGTGCGGCAGCCATCGCCTCGTCCAGCGACGAGTCGTCCGACATGACGAAGTTCTTCAGGCCGCGGCCCAGGACCCGGATCCCGCCCAGGCGACGCTGTCGCGGGGCAGCGGACTCAAAGGTGTAGCGCGTGCCACACCGCTCGCAGAAGGACTCGGTGAGGATCTCGGTCATCGGCCCCCGGACGCTGGTTTCCCGGTCGGGACGGCTGCCCGCTCGACGGGCCGTGAGTATAGCCCACGATCTCCGCGGTCTCGCCTCGGCAGCAGGTACCGGTCCGGGGCAGCCAGCCGTACTGGGGCAGCTCCTACGGGATCCTCTGGTAGGCTCCCCCGAATGCGACCGCTGACCGCCGTCGAGCGCTTCTTCGAGCGGCTCTTCGAGCGACCAACCGCTCGCCTCTTCCGCCCCCGGTTGCATCCCGTCCAGATCCTGCGGCGCATGGAGCGGGCGATGGAGCGCCAGCGACGGGTTGCGGGGGGCCGCACGGCCGTCCCGGACCGGTTCACGGTCCGTCTCCACCCGAGCGACTTTGCCGGTCTCGCGGCCGCCGACGAGCTGCCCGTCGAGCTCGCATCCGGCGTCCTCGCGTTTGCGCGTCGACAGGGCTACGGGCTCGTGGCGCGCCCGCGGGTGGCCGTCATGGCCGACGGGGCCGTTCTCGCCGGCGAGGTCCATGTCGAGGCTCGGTTCTCCGATCCGGCAGGCGGTCCCGACCTCGGCGAGCAGGAGGCGGCGCTGGGCCGAACGCGGGTCTTCCAGGCCCCGGTCGCTCGAGGCCCGCGGGCGACCCTGCAGGTCACGGATCCGAAGGGGGCGATGCGAAGGATCGTGGCTGACGGCGGGACCCTGACGATCGGGCGGGCTGACTCGAATGGACTCGTGCTGGCCGATGCCAGGGCCTCACGACACCACGCACGGCTCGTCGCGCGCGACGGCCTGCTGATCCTGACCGATCTCGGGTCCACGAACGGAACGAGGGTCAACGGGCAGGCCGTGCGCGATCTGGCCGTGGGCGCCGGCGACGAGATTCGGATCGGGGCCTCCGTGCTCGTCGTGGAGGCCGTCGACGACGGAAACCCGGGCGTCCGGCCGGCGTCCGACGGGTCACCGATCACGCCGGCGCGCGGCTGATCCCATGGATGGCGTCGTCCTCTCCATATGGATCCTGCGGCTCGCGTTCCTCGTCCTTCTGTACGCGTTCCTGTGGGCCGTCGTGCGCGTGCTCCTGCGCGACCTGCGCGCTGCTGCGCGGGAGCCGGGCGCGGAGCTCGGCCGGCTGGTGGTCGTGGCGTCTCCGGGCGGTGAGCCGGCGCCCGGCGCATCGTTCTCGCTCGACTCGGTGACGACATTGGGCCGGGACGTGAACAACACGGTCATGGTTGACGACGAGTTCGCATCTGGGCAGCACGCGGTGCTCACCTACCGTGGTCGAGCCTGGTACGTCGAGGACCTCGGCTCGACGAATGGGACGTATGTCAACGGGGCCCCGGTGGACGGCGTGGAGCCCCTCGCCTTCGGCGACGAGCTCCAGCTCGGGAACGTCCGGCTCCGCCTGGAACGCGCGCGCCGGTGATGCTTCGCGCCGAGCGGCGGTTCCGACCGCGCCTCCGGCGGCGGGAGCTGACCCTGCTCGTCATCGCTGCCCTGGCCCTCATCGTCGGGAGCGCCTCCCTGGCGCTCACCCGTCGGCTCGTCGAGGGCGAGGCGCTGCCCGGTGGCTCCGGATTGGCCCTTGCGAACGGCACCTCGCTGGCGATCTATCTCGGGGTGCTGTTCGCGGCCCACGGCGTCCTTGTCGTCACGGGACGGCGGACGGACCAGATCCTCCTGCCCACGGTCGGGCTCCTGGGCGGCATCAGCCTGCTCCTGATGGAGCGCCTGCCGCAGGACCTCGCCGGGGGCCTGGGCCTCGGAACCACGCAGCTGGTCTGGCTGACGGGATCCATCGCGGTGATCACCGCGATCGCGGCGCTCATCCGGAGCGACGCCTGGCTCCGCCTCTACAAGTACACGTGGGCCGCCTTTGGGATCGGGCTGCTCCTCCTCACGTTCGTGGCCGGACGCGAGGTCAACGGACAGCGCCTCACGCTCGCCATCGGGCCGCTGGCCGGCCAACCGGCCGAGCTTCTGAAAGTGATCCTCGTCGTCTTTCTGGCGGGCCACCTGTCCGAGAACCGAACGCTCCTCGTGGAGCAGTCCACGCGGCTGGGACCGCTCCGCCTCCCGCCGCTGCCGTACCTCGCTCCGATGGTCGCGATGTGGGCGATCGCGCTCTCGATCGTCGTGGTCCAGCGCGACCTCGGCGCGGCGCTCCTGTTCTTCGCGGTGTTCCTGCTGCTCCTCTATATCTCGACGGCGCGGGCGTCATTCATCGTGCTGGGGCTCGTCGCGTTCGTGGCGGGCGGGGCCGTGCTCTACGAACTGGTCCCGCATGTCCGGACCCGGGTCGACATCTGGCTCGATCCGTTCGCGGTGTCGCGTGACGCCGGCTATCAGGTGGTCCAGGCGCTCCACGCATTCGCCCGCGGCGGGATCCTGGGCACGGGTCTCGGGGCGGGCCTGCCGGAGGTGGGCAGCCTGCCTCCCGGCGGAATTCCCGCGCTCCACACCGACTTCCCGCTCGCCGCACTCGGCGAGGAGCTCGGGCTCATCGGGGTCGTGGCGATCCTGGGCCTCTACCTCGTCGTGATCGAGCGCGGCCTCCGGATCGCCGCATCCGCGGCCGACGACTTCCGGGCGATCCTCGCGGCGGGCCTCAGCCTGGTCGTCGGCGTCCAGGCGTTCATCATCGCGGCCGGCAACCTCAAGCTCATCCCGCTGACGGGGATCACGCTGCCGTTCATCAGCTACGGAGGCTCGTCGCTCCTGACGAACGGCGTCGTGGTCGGCCTGCTCATCGCCCTTTCCGATCGGGGGACGGAGCTGCCGCCACCGGCGACCGCGCCGCGCGGCCTCCGTCGGCTCCTGGACCGGGGGGCGCCCTGATGCTCGGCGGCACGGCCCCCGGGAACGCGGCCCGGCCCGCCCAGCGTCACCCGGGCACCGGCGCCACGCTCGGACGAATCGGGCTTGCGATGTCCGTCGCCTTCGGGGCGCTCGCGCTGGGCGCCGGGTACTGGCAGGTCTGGCGAGCGTCGGAGCTGTCGTCCGCTCCCGACGACGCCGCCGTGGTGGCGGCGGGGCGGCACGTCGTGCGCGGTGAGATCACCGACATGGACGGTGAGCGCCTCGCGTGGAGCGTCGAGGACGAGCATGGCGAGCCGTACCGGAAGTACCTGTCACACTCGATCTCCGGGGTCGTCGGCTACGCGTCGCGGCTCTATGGAACCGCCGGCCTCGAGCGCGCCTACAACGCCGAGCTCACGGGCGTCACGTCGGCGGACCCCGTGCAGGAGCTCCTGAAGAAGTTCCGGTCTCATCCATCCGATCCCCAGTCGATGCGGACGACGCTCGCGGCAACCCTCCAGGACGCGGCCGTGGCGGCGCTCGGGAGCGACTCCGGCGCGGTCGTCATGCTCGACCCGCGGACCGGCGAGGTGCTCGTCCTCGCCTCCACGCCGATCTACGACGCGTCCGCGATCGCGAACCCGGCAACGGCACAGACGGCGTTTGAGACACTGCTCGGTGATCCGTCGCAGCCGTTCCTGCCGAGGGCGACGCAGGGGCAGTACGTACCCGGCTCGGTCTTCAAGATCGTGACCGCCGTCGCTGCGCTCGGGTCCGGGGCGGTGGACCCGGCGACGAGGTTTGCGGCGCAGCCCGCGGCCGAAAAGGACGGCCTCCTCGTGTCCGGGTTCCGGGTGCGGGACGGACATCACCCGAAGACCGGCACGACGGCGCTCGACTTCATCGAGGCGACCGAGGTGTCCTGCAACCTCTGGTATGCCCTCGCCGGCCTGGAAACCGGCGGGGATCGCCTCGTCGAGTGGGCGGGGAAGCTGGGGTTCGGGGGACCGCTGCCGTTCGATCTACCGACCGCCAGTTCCCAGGTCACGGGGGGCGGCGGCGGCGCGCCCGGCGGGTTCACGGATGACGTGGAACTCGCGAACGCGGCATATGGGCAGGCGGAGACGCTCGCGACACCGCTCCAGATGGCGCTCGTCGCCACGACCGTCGCGAACGGCGGCGTCCTCATGCAGCCCCACTTGATCCAGGCCTTCACCGGGCGGACGGGCACGCAGACGATCTCGCCCGAGGTGTGGCGCCGGGTCCTGCCGGCGTCGATCGCGGACCAGATCACGGCAGCGATGGTCAAGGCGGTCCAGGGCGACCTCGGGCGGGCCTACACCACCGGGGCGCAGGTCGCTGGGCTCACGGTGGCCGGCAAGTCGGGCACGGCCGAACTCGGCGGGAATGATGAGCCGAACTCGTGGTTCATCGGGTTCGCCCCGGCTGAGGACCCGCAGATGGTCATCGCGGTCGTGGTGGAGCACGGCGGGCGTGGCGCCGAGCGGGCCGCGCCGATCGCGGGCAAGCTGTTGGCGGCATGGAAGGACTGGGCCGGAGGATGACGGTGGAGTCGGGCGAGGGACCGGGTCCCGGATCTGTGCCGCCGCGCGGCAGGCGCCCGCTCCTCGAGCGGCTCGGGATGGCGGCGATCGCCGTCGTCGTGGCACTCCTCTTCGGCGGTGTTGCGGTCATCTCCTGGGTCGGCGGCGAGGGGTTCCTCGCGACCATGGCCGGGATCGGGGCGCTGATGACCGCGTGGGCGGGTGCGATGACCCTGTTCAGGGGTTAGCTGTTGTGCCCGAACACGTTGTTCTCGGGGAAGGGACCAGCAGCCGGTCGGGGCGACGCGGTGGGCACACGGCGAGGCCCCATCCGATGACAATGACGCCATGCGACGACGACTCGGCATCGACATCGGGGGCTCGGCGATCAAGGCCGGCATCGTGGACCTGGATGCGCGTTTCGCGGTGGTGGAGCGCCTCGAGATCCCGACCCCGCGGCCGGCCACGCCATCCGCGATCGCGGCCGCCGTCGCGGAGATTGCCCACCGGCTGATCGCGGATGGCCCGATCGGCGTCGCGTTCCCGGCGGTGATCCGGCACGGCATCGTGGGCTCGGCCGTGAATGTGGACCCGGCCTGGGTCGGCTGCGACGGAGCGGCACTCTTCCGCGACGCCACGCATCGCCCGGTCCACCTCGTCAATGATGCCGACGCGGCCGGGATCGCCGAGATGCGCTTCG
>JBKJVO010000238.1:0-5330 GCA_046717305.1 Candidatus Limnocylindrales bacterium | reverse complement strand
GCTTGGGGAGCGCCCGGGAGGTTTGCACTCTGGGCGTCGTCGTCGATGGTATGGGCAGCAGCCGCCGTGGTTCCGGGCGGCCATCTGAACGCGACGGTGGCGTTGGGGTTCATCGCTCTTCGGACCTCCCAAGCGGCCTGCATCTTGAGCAGGCGCGGAGTCACGGCCGGTGGGTCATGCCATCGTAGTGCCGCCATTCGGCTGCAGCACCTGGCCCGTGTAGTAGGCACCGCCGGGAGAGGCCAGGAAGACAACGGTCGCCGCGATCTCCGCGGGCGAGGCGATCCGCCCGAGCGGGGCGGCCGCCGCATAGCGCTCCCGGATCTCGTCAAGCGTCACCCCGGCGGCGGCCGCGTCGACGGCAAGCTGGGGTGTGTCGATCGCGCCGGGTGCCACGGCGTTGACCCGGACGTCGGGGGCCAACTCGCGGGCCAGCGCCTTCGTCAGACCGATCAGACCCGCCTTGCTGGACGCGTACGCGGAGGCGTTCGGCCAGCCGGTGACCCCCCACTCGCTCGAGATGAAGATCAGGGACCCGCGTGCCCGGGCGAGGTGCGGCGCCGCCGCCTGGGCGAGGCGGAAGGAGCCACCCAGGTTCGTATCGACGATCCGCCACCAGTCGTCCATGGGGTGCTCGTCGACCGGCGCCATCGTCATCGCAGCGTGGTTCGCAACGACGAGGTCCAGCCGGCCGTACACGTTCATGACGCGGTCGACGAGGCGAGCCGCGCCCGCCAGCTCGGCCAGGTCGGCCGCGAATGGACCATCGCGGTGTGTCGCCGGCGCGACCGTCCAGCCGGCGACCTCGAGCTCCGCGACGAGGGCGCGACCGAGGCCACCTTCGGATCCGGTCACGAGGGCGACGCGGACACCGTCGTCGTCCGTCACTGGATGACCACCCCGCCGTTCGGCGAGTACATGGCGCCGGTGGACCAGGGTGCCTCGGCGAGGTGCAAGATCGCCTCGGCAACTTCCGCCGGCGTCCCGATCCGTCGAAGCGGCACGGTGTCCGTGTACGACGGCCCCCGATCGCGGTCCGGCAGGAGGGGCGTGTCCACCGCGCCCGGCGCCACGATGTTGACCCGGATCGTGGGGGCCAGCTCGCGAGCGAGCGAACGTGCGAACCCGATCAGGGCTGCCTTGCCGGCGACGTAGTGGGCAACGTCCACGCCGCCGTAGAGGGCGAGCTCCGAGGCGATCATGACCATCGACCCGCTCCCCCGGGCACGCATGCCCGGGACCACCGCCCGAGCGACATGGAACGCACCGCCGAGCAGGACCCGCAGGCTCCGCTCCCAGAGCGCGTCATCGATCGCGACGAGCGGCCGCTCCTCGTAGAAGCCGGCGTTGCACACGGCGACCTCGATCGGCCCGAGCGCCTCCTCCGCCTCGTGGACCATGGCTACCACCGCGCCCGGATCGGCCACGTCGCAGCCGAAGGCGAC
The DNA here is from genome assembly GCA_046717305.1 of Candidatus Limnocylindrales bacterium. Taxonomy (GTDB): domain Bacteria; phylum Chloroflexota; class Limnocylindria; order Limnocylindrales; family CSP1-4; genus UBA5189. Next base: position 3,885 of record JBKJVO010000238.1, on the reverse strand, counting down.
GCCGCCGATCTCGCGGGCGATAGCCTCGCCCGCGACCCGGTTCGTGCCGTAATGGACGGCGACGCGATATCCGGCCAAGGCGAATCGCCTGGCCGTCGCCCGGCCGATTCCGCTGCTTGCCCCCGTGACGAGGGCGACCCGGCCGCGGTCGACGGCCAGGTCGCCGGCTCGATTCACCGGGAGACCCGAGCGCTCACTCGGGCGGGATCTCCGCGAACGCCCGCTCGATCCGGACGCCGCGACGGGCCTGGACGACCCGGGCCCCAAGGTACCAGAGAGCGCCGCTCACGAGGACGGCCAGGGTCAGGAGCTTCATCCGGTCGTCGCCCAGGACCGCCGTGGTCGAGTCGAGCCCGTTGACCGGGTCCGCCCACCAGATGTACTCGACGTACAGGAGGGAGGCGGTCGCGATCACACCGATGATCGACATGAGCGGGATCCCCCCGACCCGCCAGTTGACCGGCGACGAGTCGAAGACCGCCCTGAGGCGGTAGGGGAAGACGATCGCGGCGATCGCACAGACCAGGAATGACAGGATCCAGCCGAAGATGCCGTACAGCGTGTTCAGCCTGAAGTCGCCGATCCCGATCGTGTACATGAAGAGCGAGAGCCAGCCCAGGATCGCGACGATCACGATGGCGACCGTCGGGGTATGGCGCTGCTCGTTCACCTCGGAGACGCGTCGCGGGAGCAGTCCGTCCAGCGACCAGGCGAGGAGCGCCCGGGTGGACGCGATGAAGTTGATCGGCAGCCAGACGTACGTCCAGAAGACGAACGTGAAGCCGAGCAGGAACGCGACGAGAATGTTGCCCGGGTAGGCGGCCGCGACGAGTTCGTTGTAGGCGGGCACGAAGGACAGGCCGAGCGCGTCGGGCGAAAAGTAGTTGCCGCTGACGCCTCCGAGGATCGGCAGCCCGACGAGCTGTACCACGCCCGCCACGAGGAGGATCATGAAGACCGAAACGAACAGGATGCCGCCCGGCATGCCGACGAGCTGGCTGACCCGCGCCCGCCGGACCTCGCCGCCGAGGAAGCTCGACGTGATGGCGAAGAGGACGATGAACTGGGCAAGCGTCGAACTGAAGATGGTCTGCTGCGCGTCGTAAGGAGCCGGTTCGATCGCCACGGAGCTCGCGTTCGGGAGGCCACCCGCGGCCGAGACGTAGCGGTCGAAGTTGCCGGCGAAGTCGGCGGAACTGCCCAGGAACGCGAGCCCAATCGCAATCGCGATGCCGAACAGCCCGAGCACGAAGACCGAGTTCTGGATCCGGAAGTAGGTCCGTGTCCCCAACGAGAAGATGACCGCGAAGAAGGCGATCAGGATCGTGCCAACCGCGAGGATCCAGACCGGATCAACGAAGCGGTTCCCCAGGTCCACCAGGCTGGCATTGCCGCTCGCGACGCCGAGCGTACGGAAGAGGCCCGACAGGCCGTACTGGGCGAAATAGGCAGCCGGGACCCCGATGTACACGGTCATCCAGGCCACCCAGTTCCAGGACGCCACGAACCCGAGGAGCGGGTGGAGGGTCCGGCTGATGTAGACGTAGTCGCCACCGGACCTCGGGATCGCGGCCGAGAAGAAAGCGTAGACGAGGGCCATCGGCAGCGCCAGGGCGAGCGCGAGCACGATGCCCTGGAGCAGGTCGGCACCGGCATAGAAGCCGGGTACGAACAGCAGGACGAACGCGACGCCGATGCCGATGTTCTGGTTGTTGACGTTGTAGACGAAGGTGTCGAGCGTGCTGATCTCCTTGGTCAGGCCCGTCGACTGCCTGGTGAAGACCTTCACGCCACTTTCAGCTGCCACCCGTTGCCCTCCCTTCGCCGCGTCCCGAGCCGGGCTCGCGGCGCCAACTCCCCTCGCTCAGCCCGTGACGAGCTGATGCGAGACCACCTGGTTCCCCCGGAGCGTCGCGATCGCCCCGTACAGCGCGCCCGTGTTGTACGCGCTGCCGGGGTTGATAGAGAGCGTGCGGCCGATCCGCACCGCGCCGCGCGACTCGTGGATATGACCGTGCAGCGACAGGACCGGCTGCACCCGCTCGAGGAACGACCGGACCGCCGTGCTGCCGACGGGCACCATGACCGTCTCCCCGCCCTCGATGACCACCGAGAGGTCACCGCGCAGCTTCGGGGCAACGTCCAGGCCCGCGCCGTGTGGTGGCACGTGGGTCACGACGATCGTCGGCTTGTCCGGGTCGAGCTGGGTCTCCAGCGCCTCGAGCCGAGCCGCGATCTCGTCCTCGTCGAACTCGCGATGGGTGTGCCACGGCGTCCGGTTGGACGGCCCGAAGCCGAGGATCTGGAACTCCTCCAACTGGATGACCCGGCCGTCCGTGTTCACGACCTCCGCGGATTCCCCGAGCACGTCGTCGACGTACCAGCCGTCGTCGTTGCCGTGCATCACGAGGGCCCGGATCCCAGTCCCCCGAAGTCGCTCGTCCGCGAGGGCGAGCCAATCCCGGAGAGTCTGGGCCATGATCTCCGTGAAGACCCCGTCGCGGCGCTCTGGGTCGGCATCGAGGTCATTGTAGGTCTGCTCGTCACAGCGGTACGGGTAGTAGCCGTTGAACCGGATCCGCGCCTCGAGCTCCTGGACCTCGGCTTCGCTTCGGGCGGTCTGGACCCGTCCGGCCACGTTCGCCTCGACCCGCCCGTCGCGCCGCTCGACCACCGGGACGAGGGCCTTCCCGGTCACGTCGCCCGCGACGATGACGGTATCCACGCCGTAGAATCGGGCCGCGTTCAGGAACTTGCGCCAGCAGATCTCCGACCCGTGGATGTCGGCCACGACGTAGACGCTCCGAGTCCTGCCCACGTGGATCGCGTCAGCCGGCCGCGGACAACCGCGGGCTCTTGAGCGAATCCTCGGGAACGTAGCGGGGCATCGGTCCTCCACGGCCACCGACGCGGCCCGGGCGCCGCGGTGCGTCTCGATGATAGCCATCCCGCACGGGCCCAGCGCGGCGACGACGCGGTCGCTCCGAGCCCGCCGGCGCCTCTTTCTCCCCGGCGGAGGCCGCGCCTGGCGCCTCTATACTCGACGAGCCGATGTCCGATGCCCAGACGCTGGACGATCCTCTCGCCGAAGCTCGCCGGCTCATCGCGCTGGGGGAGGCCCGCGACCTCCAGGTGCGACTGCTCGGCGGCCTCGCCTTCCACGCCCAGGTTCCAACCTGGATGGCAGCCATCGAGCGTCCGTGGCGCGACATCGACCTTGCGACGCGAGGCCGCGACCGGAGAGCCCTGGCGGACCTGCTGGCGGAAGCCGGATACGAGCCGGACCGCCAGCACAACGCCCTGTACGGGCACAAGCAACTCTATTTTACGGACCGGCGGATCGGCCGGCCCGTGGACGTGCTCATCGAGCGGCTGGAGATGTGCCACCGCTTCGAGTTCGGGGGTCGGCTCGGCCATGACCCGCTGACGCTGCCGCGCGCCGACCTGCTGCTCTCGAAGCTCCAGATCGTCAAGATCAATCGCAAGGACCTTCTGGACATCCTCATTTTGGTTCGAGAGCACGACCTCGTGTCGGACGATCGGCTTGGAATCAACGTGGATCGGATCGTCGCCATCACGTCGACCGACTGGGGATGGTGGCGCACGGTCACCGGCAATCTCGACCGACTCGACGCCTTCCTCCGCGACGAGATTGCGGCGGGAGAGCTCGACACCGGCTTTCCGTCGAGGCACGATCCCGCCGAGCAGCTCCGGATGATCCGCGCGGCGATCGACGCGGCGCCGAAGCCGCTCGCGTGGCGGCTCCGCGCTCGGGTGGGCGACCGCGTCCCGTGGTACGACGAACCCGAAGAGGTCGGTCACGGGCCGTCCTGACGAGAGCGCCGCCCGGCCGGAACCGGCACCGGGGGCCGATCAGCCCTGGGC
>JBKJVO010000237.1:0-11319 GCA_046717305.1 Candidatus Limnocylindrales bacterium | reverse complement strand
CAGGACGAAGGTTCGATCGTCTACCTTCGCCCGGAGACCGCGCAGGGCAGCTACGTCAACTTCAAGAACGTCCAGCAATCAAGCCGGAAGAAGATCCCCTTCGGGATCGCCCAGATCGGGAAGAGCTTCCGGAACGAGATCAGCCCGGGGAACTTCGTCTTCCGGATGCGCGAGTTCGAGCAGATGGAGATGCAGTACTTCGTCCGGCCCGGTGAGGCGGCCTCGGCCGCGTTCGAGGATTGGCTCCCTCGCCGGAAGGCCTGGTACGAGCAGTACGGCGTGGCGCCCGAGCGGCTCCGTCTCCGCGAGCACGCTCCGGACGAGCTCGCCCACTACGCGAAGAAGGCCGTGGACGTCGAATACCGTTTCCCGTTCGGCTGGAAGGAGCTCGAGGGCGTCCACAACCGGGGTGACTTTGACCTCTCGCGCCACGCCGAGGCCTCCGGAGAGAACCTGGAGTACTTCGACCAGGCCACCGAGGAGCATTTCATCCCGTGGATCGTGGAGACGGCCGCCGGCGCCGACCGAGCCGCGTTCACCTTCCTGATCGATGCCTACCGCGAGGAAGAGGTCCGCGGCGAGCGGCGCGTCTCGCTGGCGCTCCATCCGGACCTCGCACCGTACAAAGTCGCCGTCCTGCCGCTGCTCAAGAAGCGGCGCGAGATCGTGGAGCTCTGCCACCGGATCCTCGCCGACCTCAAGCGCGACCTCATGGCGGTCTACGACGACACGGCCGCGATCGGCAAGCTTTACCGTCGCCAGGACGAGATCGGGACGCCGTGGTGCGTCACCGTGGACGTCGACTCGCTCGAAGATCTGGCTGTCACCATCCGTGATCGCGACACGATGACCCAGGAGCGAATCCCGGTCGAAGGCGTCAAGCGCGCGATCCTCGACCGGATGGACGCCGCCCGGCGCTGACCGGCCCCCTACGCTCGTCGCGCGAACGCGGCTACTCCGCGCCGGCCGCGCCGCGGGGTTCCTTGCCCTTTGGCCAGTAGAGTTCGGTCTTCACCTGGTCCTCGGGGAAGCCACGGCCCAGGAGCGTTGCCTCGGCCGAGAGGATCATGTCCGGGTTGCCGCAGATATAGGCAATCGCATTGTCCTGCGTCAGGCCGAGTTCGTCGCACACCGGCCCGACAATCGATTCCACGCGGCCCCGGCGCCCGGTCCAGCCGGAGTTCTCCGGCGCGGACGGTCGCGAGACGGTTGGGATGTACGTCACCGGATACGTCCCGTCGGCGCCCCAGGCCTCGACGGTCCGGCGGTACCCGAGCTCGTGCTCGTACGACACGCCGTTGAGGAAGACCGCCCTGCGCGGACGGCCTTCTCGGAGCAGCATCCGCATCATCGAGACGAACGGTGCGTTACCCGTTCCGGACGAGATGAACAGGTGCGTCCGGTCGTCGTCCGGCAGGAGCGTGAACTTGCCCTTCGGGCCGATCATCCGCATCCGGTGGCCGAGCGGCAAGCGCCACAGCAGCGGCGTGAACTGGCCGCCGTTGACGAGTCGGACGTACAGCTCGTAGCCGTCGCGGTCGCAGACACCGGGGTCGGACGCCACCGAGTACGGTCGCTGGACGAGCCGGCCGTCTGCCATGACGCCGATCGTCATGTACTGGCCGGACTCGAACGGCACGGCGACGCCGTCGACCTTCACCGTGAAGTAGCCGAGCGACTCGGTCTCGTCCGAGCGGGCGAGGAGCGTCGCGTTGTAGCGGTCGTCGTCGGGCGCGATCATGGGGCCATCGGGCTCGGTCATGTGGGTCGGTGGTCCTCGGCGATGGGTCGGCGATACGGGCTGTTCCGGCTCGATGGTACCCGCGGACCCACCGCCGCGGGAGGGTCCGGACGGGAGCCGCGTCGCCGGCCGCTCGGCCCGTGGCCGGACCGCAACCGCGGCGCATTCGAAGAGGCCCCGGCGGGCTCAGCTCGACCGGACGGTACAATCCGCCCGACACCGAACCGACGTCCCCGGCGGCTCGACGAGTCGCGCCCCGCCCGACCGAAGGAGCTCATCCAACATGGCCACCGCCGCCCGGACCCAGTCCGCCCACCGCGCCGCGAAGCGCTATATCTATGGCTGGGGGGACGGCTCGGCGGACGGCGATGCCACGATGCGGGACCTCCTGGGCGGCAAGGGTGCGGGCCTCGCCGAGATGACGAACGCGGGCCTCCCGGTACCGCCCGGCTTCACGATCACGACCGAGGCCTGCAACGACTACTTCGCGGCCGGCGAACGGCTTCCGGACGGCCTCTGGGATGACGTCCTCGGCGCGATGCGCGAGGTGGAGGCTCGCAGCGGCAAGGGCTTCGGAGATGCCTCGAACCCCCTTCTCGTCTCGGTCCGGTCCGGGGCGAAGTTCTCCATGCCGGGGATGATGGACACCGTCCTCAACCTGGGGCTCAACGAGGCGACGCTCCACGGCCTGGTCGCGCTCACCGGCAATGAGCGATTCGGGTGGGACGCCTATCGACGGTTCATCCAGATGTTCGGCCGGATCGTGCTGGACGTCCCGGGCGAGCAGTTCGATCATGCGCTCGAGGCGAAGAAGCACGCCCGCGGCACGAACCTGGACACGGACCTCGACGCCGGCGACCTGCGCGGGCTCGTCGGCGAGTTCAAGGCGATCGTCCGGGATGTCACCGGGCGTGACTTCCCCGAGGATCCGGACGAGCAGTTGGACCTCGCGATCAAGGCCGTCTTCGCGTCCTGGTTCGGCAAGCGGGCACGCGACTACCGCGAGAACCAGAAGATCGCCCACGCCCTGGGGACGGCCGTCAACGTCGTGACGATGGTCTACGGAAACATGGGCGACGACTCGGGAACCGGCGTCGCGTTCACCCGCGACCCGAACACCGGCGAGAAGGCCCTCTACGGCGAGTACCTCACCAACGCCCAGGGCGAGGACGTCGTTGCGGGCATCCGCACGCCGCAGCCGATCGCCCAGCTGCGTGAAGCAATGCCCGGGGTCTATGACGAGTTCCAGCGGATCGCAGACCGGCTTGAGCGGCACTACCGGGACGTCCAGGATCTCGAGTTCACGATCGAGCGCGGTCACCTGTACATGCTCCAGACCCGGTCCGCGAAGCGGACGGCCGCAGCCGCCGTGAAGATCGCCGTGGACATGGTGGAGGAGGGGATCGTCACCAGGGCCGAGGCGATCGGACGGATCGAGCCGACGATGGTGGATCAGCTGCTGCGCGACCAGTTCGACCCGAAGGCGCGCGGGACCGCGAAGCAGATCGTCAAGGGCCTGAACGCATCGCCGGGCGCGGCCGTGGGTCGCGTCGTCTTCGATGCCGACGACGCGGTCGCCTGGGTCGGGCGCGGCGAGAAGGTCGTGCTCGTCCGGATCGAGACCTCGCCGGACGATTTCCACGGGATGGCCGTCGCGGAGGGGATCATCACGGCCCGCGGTGGCGCCACATCGCACGCCGCCGTCGTTGCGCGCCAGATCGGCAAGCCGTGCGTCGCCGGCTGCGCCGACCTCGTCATCGATTACGGCGCGAAGCGCGCCCGCTCCGCTTCAACGGACATCGAGTTCGCCGAGGGCGACTGGGTAAGCCTGGACGGCACCACCGGCGACCTGTTCCTGGGTGCCCTGCCGACTGTCTCCGCGCGGTTCGAGGACCAGCCGGAACTCCAGGCGATCCTCGGTTGGGCGGACGAGGTCCGCCGCATGCAGGTCTGGACGAACGCGGACAAGCCGGAGGAGGCCGCGCAGGCGCGCCGGTATGGCGCGCAGGGGATCGGCCTGTGCCGGACGGAGCACATGTTCCGGGAGGGCGACCGGCTGGAGATCGTCCGCAGCGCGATCCTCGTGGCCAATCGAGCCACCCGGGCGAAGGCGAAGCTCGCCGCCGGGGAGTCGCTCGGAGCCGACGAGCGGGAGGACGTCGCGACGTTCGACGCGGCGATGGCGAAGCTGGAAGTGCTCCAGCAGGGCGACTTCGAGGGCATCTTCGAGGCGATGGACGGCCTGCCGGTCGTGATCCGGCTCATCGACCCGCCGCTCCACGAGTTCCTCCCCAACCTGGAGGAGCAGCTCGTCAAGGTCACGAGGGCCGGCGACGCCGCGACGGCCGAGGACAAGGAGCTCCTGGCGACGATCAAGGCGATGCACGAGCAGAACCCGATGTTGGGGCTCCGTGGTTGCCGCCTGGGCCTGATGATCCCGGACTTCGTGAAGGTGCAGACCCGGGCCATCCTCAATGCGGAGATCGCACGGAAGGAGGCCGGCGGCAACCCGATCGCGAAGATCATGATCCCGCTCGTCGGCCACGTGAACGAGCTGGCCCGGACGCGTGAGCTGCTCGAGGCCGAGGCGCAGGCCGTCGAGGCGAAAGCTGGCGTTCATGTCGAATACAAGTTCGGGACGATGATCGAGGTCCCGCGCGGCGCACTGACCGCGGACGAGATTGCTCGCGAAGCCGACTTCTTCAGCTTCGGCACGAACGACCTCACCCAGATGACCTTCGGCTTCAGCCGCGACGACGCGGAGGGCGGCTTCCTCCTGAAGTACGTCGAGGACAAGATCCTGCCGTTCAATCCGTTCCAGACGCTCGACGACGCGGTGGCCGGGCTGATGCGGATCGCGGTCGAGAAGGGCCGGTCCACGAAGCCCGGCCTGGAGCTCGGGATCTGCGGTGAGCACGGCGGCGATCCCGCCTCGATCGAGAAATGCGAGCGGATCGGACTGGACTACGTGTCCTGCTCGCCGTTCCGCGTTCCCGTCGCCCGGCTGGCGGCAGCCCAGGCGTCGCTCGTCATGGCCGAGCGCGACAAGTAGCGCCCGCGTAACGACCTGCTGACACCACCGCGCCTGTGAGTGTCCCGCCGCGCCGGCGCCTGGCGGCTGCGCGCAGTTTCGTCATCGACATCGAGCCGCTCCGACGCGACGTCGACTTCCGGCGGCTCTGGGCGGGACAGTCGATCAACGTCATCGGCAGCCAGATCACGCGGGTGGCGCTGCCGTACCAGGTCTATGTCATGACCGGGTCGACGCTCGCCCTCGCGGCGCTCGTCCTGGCCCAGCTCGTTCCGCTCCTGCTGTTCACGCTCGGCGGCGGCGCGATCGCCGACGCGCTGGATCGCCGGCGGGTGCTGGTGGCGACACAGGCGGGCCTCGCGAGCACGAGCCTCGCGCTCGTGCTGCTGTCGCTCCAGGCGCAGCCCAGTGTCCCGCTGTTCTTCGCCGTGGCGTTCGTGGCCTCCGCGTTTTCGGCGTTCGACTGGCCGGCCCGGGCGTCGGCCACACCCCGACTCGTGCCGGCGGAGCGGCTGCGGGCGGCACTCGCGCTGGGGCAGCTCAGCTACAACGGCGGGTCGGTGATCGGGCCGGCCGTGGCGGGCGTCCTCATCGGGACGGTCGGCGTCGCCGGAGCGTTTGCCGTCGACGTCGCGACATACGCCGTCTCGCTCGCGATGCTGCTCCGGATCCGGCCGATCCCGCCGCTCGGTGAGGCAAGGCGTCCGGGCCTGGAGGCGATCCGCGAGGGCCTTCAATTCGTCCGGGTGCGCCGGCTGATCCTGTCCACGTTCGCCATCGACCTCAACGCGATGATCTTCGGGAGCCCAAGGACCCTGTACCCGGTCCTCGCACTCGACGTCTTCGGGACCGGGCCGGTGGGCCTCGGCCTGATGACCGCAGCGCCGGCTGCGGGTGCCTTCGCCGCGATCATCCTGTCCGGGGGCGTGTCACGGTTCCGGCGGATCGGGCGGGGGATCCTCCTGGCCGTCGCCGCATGGGGCGCCGCGATCGTCATGTTCGGGCTGTCGACGTCGTTCTTCGCCCTCGCGCTGATCTTCCTCGCCATCGCGGGTGCCGCCGATGTCGTCTCCGCGGTCTTCCGTTCGAGTGTCGTCCAGATGGAGACGCCCGACGAGCTCCGCGGTCGGGTCGGGTCGGTCCACATCCTCGTCGTGACGAGCGGGCCGCAGGTCGGCGACATCGAGGCGGCGCTCGTGGCCTCCGCGATCGGGGCGCAACTGTCCGTGATCAGCGGGGGATTGCTGTGTTTGCTCGGGGTCCTCGTCGTGGCGAGAGCGTTCCCGGAGCTCGATGCGCACGTCGTGCCGGCCACCGGCGAGCTCGTCCCGGCCACCGACGGCGCCCGGTAGAACGTCGCGCAAGCGGCATCCGCGGCATCAGGCGGCCGGGTGCGGGGAGTCATACGTGGGGCGCATCGGACGATCCTGAGCCGTTGCACCCGGCCACCGATACGGTCGCTGATCGCAGGTTCGGGTATCGTCCCGGCGTGGACGAGGCAGGCCTGACGATCACGGACCACGAGTCGGCGTTGCGCTACGAAGCCTACCTTGGAGACGACTTGGCGGGCTTCGTGGAGTACCGAATCGCGGGAACGCGACGGATCCTTCTCCATACGGAAGTGCCGCTCGCGTTCGGCGGTCGCGGGATCGGGGCCGCGATGGCGCGCCACATCCTGGAGGAGGCCCGCGCGACTGGAACCCGGGTCACCGTGAGGTGCCCGTTCATCTGCACCTGGCTCGAACGCCACCCCGAGTACGCCGACGTCGTGACGCCCGGCCCGGCCCCTCGCTAGGCAACGCTCGCGGGGTCGAATGCGCGGCCGCGTCGCGAAAGCCTGACGCCGACGAGGACGCCGACCGCGGCGAGGACGAGGACGGCGGCCGCTGCGATCGCGGCATCGATGTGGCCCGCCTGGAATTCGGCATAGACGACGAGCGGGAGGGTCTGTGTCCGACCGGTAACGTTCCCGGCAAACAGGATCGTCGCGCCGAACTCGCCGAGCGCGCGCGCCCAGCTCATGACCAGCCCCGCCGCGAGAGCCGGCGCCGCGAGGGGGAGCATGACGTGCCGGAAAACCCCCAGCTCGGACGCCCCGTCCACACGCGCCGCGTCCTCCAGGTCGCGTGGCAGGCCGACGATCCCCGCCCGCGCAGAGCGGACGTAGAAGGGTGCCGCGACAAAGACCTGCGCGACGACGACCGCGATCGTCGTGAACGGGATGGCGAGTCCGACGGCGTCGAGCGAGTCGCCCAGGAGGCCGCGCCTTCCGAGGACGAGCAGCAGGGCCAGGCCCGCGACGGACGGCGGCAGCACGAGCGGGAGGTCGATGATGAGCTCCAGCAGGCCAGCTCCGCGAAACCGCCGCCGGGCCAGGAGAAAGGCGAGCGGCGTGCCGACCAGAACGGTGATCGCCAGGCTGACCGCGGTCGTTGCGAGGCTCAGGGCGAGCGCGTCGCGCACCGTTCGGGAGCCGAGGGCGTCCAGGAGCTCGCCGCCGAGCGCCCTGGCCACGAGCGTGGCCACGGGGAGCGCGAGAAACGCGGCGAGGACCGCAGCCGGGAGAAGAAGGCCGATCCGCCGGGTCACGGGGCTGTCGCGAACCCATGCGACCGGAAGATCGCCTGGCCGTCCGGTCCGGCGAGCCAGTCGAGGAACGCCTGCGCGGCCACGCGCCCGGCCGTCCCGGCCAGGAGGACGCCGCCGTACTCGGCAGTCACGTTGGCCTCGCGCGGGATGCTCAGCACGTCCACGGCGTCCGAGCCGCGCGCGTCCGACGCGTAGACGATCGCGGCGTCACCCTCACCGAGCTCGATCTTGGCCAGCACGGCACCCACGTTGTCCTCGCGCGTCACGACATTCGCCGTGCAGGCAGCCGCGAAATCGCGCGGATACCCGGGGATGGCCGCCAGGCGCTCGAGAAGCTGGCGAGCGTAGGCGGTGATCGGCACCTGGTCGCCGGCCGCCACGATGTCGACGCCCGGCCGGGCGAGGTCGGCCGGGGTCGCCAGCCCGGCAGGATTGCCGGCCGGGACCACGATGGCGAGCTGGTTCGTTGCGAAGACGACGACGTCGCCGACCGTCAGGCCAGCGGTTGCCAGCGCCCTCGGGTTTCCGACGTCAGCGGCCAGGTAGACGTCTGCCTTCGCCCCTTCTTCGATCTGGATCCGCAGCGCGGTGGACGAGTCGGTCGCCAGGACGATCCGGACGCCGGCAGAACGCGCGTACGCCGCCGCGGCATCCTCCATCGGATCACGCAGCGACGAAGCCGCGAACACGGTCAGCTCACCGGCCGCGCCGGGCGATGTGGGGTCCGCGGGCGAGCACGCGCTGCCGAGGAACGCCAGGCCGAGGGCTCCGCCGATGATGCCCGCCGCCGCCCGACGACAGGCCGGACCGCTCGCCATCAGCGCGGGGTTTCGACGATCACGTTCGTGGCCTTGACGACACAGACCGCCGGATCGCCGACCTGCAGGCCCATTTCCGTGACGGCTTCGGCCGTCATGAGGCTGACGATCCGGTGCGGCCCCGCGAGAACCTCGACCACGGCGGCGACCCGATCCGCCTCGATCCTCGTGATGACGCCCGCGAAGTGGTTCCGGGCGGACTGGGCCACCCTGCGGGGGTCGGGGCTGGTTCGCCGCCGGTCGTCGAGGAGCCGAACGACCTCGGCGACGGGCACCAGCCGTTGTCCGCCGCCGGAGCGAACCACATGGAGCCGACCCTCGACCTCCCAGCGACGAAGGGTCTCCACGGTCACGCCGAGCATCTCGGCCGCCTGGCCGGCGCGCAGATTGCGAGTGGCCGGGACTGGGTCAGGTGCAGTCATAGAAAGGGATTATGACCAGCATCGGCGGTCATATCAAGAGATGACGTCTCCAGACCAGCGTTCCGTCGCCCGCCTCGTGTCCGCCTCAATCAGCCGACACGTCCGCGATCACCGGAACCTCCGGAGTCGGCCGGGACGAACGGCCGGGGAGCCCGAACGAAGCGACCGCGATGACGACGGTCACGGCTGCCAGAATCCCGAACCCGAGCGACGCTCCGGACGCGGTGACACCCGACGCCAGGGTGGCCCCGGCGAGGCTGGCTCCCACGACCCCACCCAGGTAGCGGCCCGTGTAGTACGTCGCGGCCGCCATCCCGACCCGTTCCGGCCCCACGGATTCGAAGGCGGCGGCCTGGCGAGGCGACCCGGCGAGGCCCATCCCCAGGCCGACGACGCCGAGCAGGAGCCCGATGGTCAGCGCCGAGGCGGCCCCGCCAGGAGCGGCCAGTGCGGCCAACCCGACAGCGACGATGAGCGCCCCGGCAACCACCGGCAGCCGTCGGCCGCGACGGTCCGAGGTCCGGCCGGCCAGTGGTGAGACCAGGGCCGCCACGCCGGAGATCCCGAGCAGCACGAGCCCGCTCGTCGCCGGCGACTCCAGGAGGACACGCTCTACGACGAGCGGCACGAGCAGGAAGCACCCGTGGAGGACGACCGTGTTTCCGAAGACCCCGGTGATGGCCGCCGCAAACGGCCGTGCCATGAACAGGCGGGGATCGACGGCCGGATGGGCAACGCGCAGCTCCACGCGGACGAATACCCACGCCAGCGGCACGATCGCCAGCGCGGCCGTGCCCTGGATCCACGGGGCGGCGGGACGCAGCGCGACCAGCACGGCGACGATGACGAGGCCCAGCAGCGTCAGGCCGACCGGATCGAGTGGGCGACGCGACGGATGGGCGGGCGACGCTCCGGTCACGCCAGCCTCGGGCCCGGCCCCGGCTGTCGGCCGAAACAGGAACAGGACGCTGAGCGCCGCGACCGCGGCGACCGGAATGGCGACAACGAAGAGCGACCGCCACCCGAACGCGCCGACGAGGATCCCGCCGACAAACGGCCCCGCGGCCGCGCTCGTGGACACGAGGAGATCGAAGATCCCGAACGCCTCGCCTCGTCGCGACGCAGGAGCCGCCTCCCGGATGAGTGCCGCCGAGCTCGTCGAGACGAAGGCGCCACTCGCTGCCTGGAGTACTCGCGCGACCTGGAGAAGCAGGAATGACCCGGCTCCCACCGCAAGGAGCGACGAGAGGCCGAACACCACGACGCCACCGAGGAACAGCCGCCGGTGCCCAAATCGGTCGCCGAGCGACCCACTCACGGGCAGCGCCAGGGCTACGGCGCCGAGGTAGAGCGAGACGAGCGAGGAGACGGCGTCCGCGCCGAGGCCGAACTCGTCCATGACGCCCGGCAGAGCGACGGCCAGCATCGTCGAGTTCAGCGGGACGAGGATGGAGCCGCTCGCAACCCCGAGCATCAACGGGGTCAGCGGGGGCTCGCGGCGTCGGTGGCTCACAGGAGGCGGACGATGCCCTTCGTGCCGTCGATCTCGACGAGCCGGCCTTCGGTGATCCGCGTCGTCGCGTCGCCGGTGCCCACGACCGCGGGCAGGCCGAACTCGCGGGCAACGACGGCCGCGTGCGAGAGGATGCCGCCGGTGTTCGTGACGAGGCCGGCAGCCACTGTGAAGACGGGCACCCAGGACGGGTTCGAGGACGGGCACACGATGATGTCGCCGGCTCGGATTCGCCCGAAGTCGGCCGGACCCAGTGCCACCCGAGCCGGCCCGCGGACGATGCCGGCCGAGGCGCCGGTCCCCATGAGAACGTTCGCGTCGTCCGAGGTGAAGCGCTCCCCGTCGAAACGATCCGGTCCGCGTGGCCCCGGGTCCGCCCCGAGAGACCGCGGCGGCACAGTCGCCTTCCGGATGGCGTGCTCCTCGCGTCGGGCAGTCACGAGCGCCCGCTGGTCCGTCGGCCGTTCAATGGAGTCCCGGATTTCCGGCCGGTGGAGGTAGAAGACGTCGTCGGGAGCATCCAGGCAGCCGGTGGCGACGAGTCGCGCCCCCACCCGCATCGAGAACGCCCGGATCCGCGCCTGCGCCAGCCGATCGATCCAGTAGTTGTGGATCTCGGTCAGGGGTCCGATCGCGCGACCGAGAGCGAGCAGGTGCTCGAACCGGACCAGCTCCTCGGGTCGGTCGGCGAGGCGTGCTCGTACGCCGTCGGCGAGCGCATCGGCCTCGGCGGCCAGCCGAGCGCGCCGTGCTTCGGCAGACTCGGGGGCGCCCGCGATCCGCATGGCGAGCCCGGCGAGCACGATCTCGGGTGCCTCCGCCCACGACGGCATGAGGAGATCGTCGAACGCCTGTCCCATGTGCCCATGCAGCTCCAGGAAGGCGTCCAGTTCTGCGCTGAACGCAGGGCCGCCGGGAAGCCCGGCGAGATCGACGGGCCGGATTTCCAGCGCCTTGACGTCCGCGGCTGCGCTCCGCATCGTCAACGCCGCCGCGATCTCGGGGCTTGCGGCGGCCATCGCGGCGAGCCGCTCCATTGCAATCTCGGTCTCCAGGAGCTCGTGACGCGTCCCCTGGATGAGCCGGAGCGACTCACCGGCCGACGCTCCCGGCACGATCGCCTCGTAGCAATCGGCAAGATCCTCAGCGACCATATATGGCCCGGGGATCAGGCAGAAGTGGAGCTTCCACATCCGGTCCACGAC
>JBKJVO010000236.1:0-5810 GCA_046717305.1 Candidatus Limnocylindrales bacterium | reverse complement strand
TCGAAGAAGACGAGCGCGGTCCGGACCTCGTCGAGCGGGCTCGGGACACCGGTGCGCGCCTCCGCGGTCCGCCACAGGATCACGAGCTCCTCGCGGAACCGGTCGTCCAGGGCCCGGGCGGCAGCAGGGGGCAGCCGCGGGTCGTCCCGCCGCTCGAGGATCCGCGCGAGCCGCCCGAGCGCCATGAGCGCCGTCCGCCGCCGCGCCTCGGTCGGGTGGGCGGTCAGCACTGGGTGGATGCGGAGCTCCCGAACCGCGGCGAAGGCACCGGCGGCATCAGCCGGGAACCGTCCCTCGGCCCGCAGCGCGCGAATGACGCCGGCGAGCGTGTCGTCCTTCGCCCCATCGCCGGCACGTCGACCGCGCCGCTCGAGGACCCGGACGCGGTGGCGTTCTTCTGCGAGGTTCGCGAGGCGAAAGTGCAGGAGGAACGCCCGGATCACCAGCTCGGCTCGGCCGGCGTCGAGACCGTCGAGCTCCCGCTCGAGCCGCCGCCGCGCCGCAAGGTCGCCGGCGCGGGCCCGAACCGTGCGCCGGCGCGTCCGCTCCACGAGCCGGCGGAGGTCGGGTCCGGCCTGCTCCTCGACGACATCGCCGAGGAGTCGCCAGAGTCTGGCGGTCTCGGCGCCGAGCGAGTCGGATGGGGTCATGCGGCCTCCCGGAGGTTGCGGTCTGCTCCCAGCCGCAACGTTCGTTCGACTCCGCCGCAACCGATCGAACCCGCGGCAGACCATACCTTTGTATCGTGATCGCCATGGCCGACGCCGAACTGGTCCAGGTCGCGGGTGAGGAGGGCCTCGAGCAGCTCCGATTCCTTCATCGCGTCGCGCGCCTGGCGACAACGGCGCAGACCTGGGACGAACTCCTCGAGACGGTCGTGGACGAGACCCGGGACGCGCTCCACGCGGATGTCTCGTCGCTCTACTTGCTGGACCGGGACGGAGCCTACCTGACGCTTGCGGCCACGAACGGCCTGGACCGGTTCCAGATCGGCCGTGCCCGCGTGCCGTTCGGCGAGGGCGTGACGGGTCGCGTCGCCGCAACGCGGCTGCCGATCGTCATCCGTGACATCAAGGACGACCCGCGGTTCCTGTGGGTCCGCGGCATCGACCAGCGCCGGTTCATCACCTCGATGCTGTCCGTGCCGCTGGCCTGGAACGACCAGACGGTCGGCGTCCTGAACATCCAGACCGAGCGCGATCGCGAGTTCGGCGAGGCGGACATCGCACAGCTTGGCGCGATCGCGGACCTCCTGGCCGGGATCGTCGAGAAGGGCCGGCAGCAGCAGGAGGCGGAACAGAGGGCGGCCGAGCTCAAGGCGATCGACGAGGCCCGGACGGAACTGATCGCGCTCGTGACGCACGAGCTCCGCACGCCGCTCGCCGTCGTCCGCGCCTACACGGACCTGCTCTCCGAGGAGCCGCCGCTCGAGGGTCGATCCTCGCGCGACCAGGAGCGGCGGGACCGTCGGTCCAGCTGGCACGACGGGACGATCACACAGATCGAACGCCTGGACCGCCTGGTGGACTCGATCCTTGCCTCGGTCCGGGTTGTGCCGGATCAGCCGGCAGCCGTCGTGCCGTCGGACGTGGACGAGCTGGTCAACGAGGTGGTTCGCGGCCTGACGCCGATCCTGGGACGCCATGAGATCGTCATCGGCGGCGGCGTGCGCCTCCACGTTCTCGCCGACCCGCCGCGCCTCCGACAGATGCTGGAGCACCTGATCGAAAACGCCGTGAAGTACGCCCCGCCGGGAACGCACATCCGGATCGACTGGCAGATGGCGGAGGGAACCGTCCGGATCAGCGTCGAGGACGAGGGACCCGGGATCCCGCCCGAATGGCGCGAGCGGATCTTCGAGCCGTATGCGCGACGCGACACCCATACCGCCCGTGGGTCCGGAATCGGCCTCTATGCGGCGAAGCGCCTCGCCGAATCGATGGGCGGCCACCTGTGGTGCGAGCCGGCTCCCGATCACGGAGCGCGCTTCGTCATCGCCCTGCCCGCCGCCGCGGCCGTCTAGGAGGACGCTGTGCCCGTCAATCGCCCACTCCGAATCCTCGTCGTGGACGACGACCCGGCCATGGTCGGCGCGATCACCGCGCTGGTCGGGACGGAGGGTCACCACGTGATCACCGCCTATGACGGCCTGACGGCTGTTCGACGCTTCCGCGAGGAGCATCCGGACCTCGTCCTCCTGGATCTCGCGATGCCGGGCCCGGACGGGTTCACCGTGGCCGGCCAGATCCGGGCCGCCGGCGATTCTCCCATCATCGTCGTCTCGGGCGAGAGCAGCGAGGCGGCCAAGGTGAAGGCGCTCGGGATCGGCGCGGACGACTACCTCGTCAAGCCGTTCGGGCGGGCAGAGCTGCTCGCGCGGATCGCCGCCGTCATGCGCCGGGCGGGGCGGGCGGATGCGACGGACCTCGGCGGCCCGGCCGCGTTCGGGGGGCTCTCCCTGGACCCGGGGCGCCACGAGGCACGGGTCGGCGAATCGCTCCTGACGCTCACGCCGACCGAGTACCGGCTGCTCGAGACCCTGGTCCGCGCGGGCGGCGACCTCGTGCCGCATCTCCGGCTGGCGCGGGCCGGCTGGCCGGCGGAACACGATCCGGATCTCCTCTGGCTCAAGCCGCACCTGGCACGCCTCCGCGCGAAGCTCGACGAAACCGGCGGCCCCGCGATCGTTGCCGTGCGCGGCGTGGGCTACCGGATCGAGGCGGCGCCAGGCCGCTGAACAGAGCGGAGCCGGTCGAGGGCGGCCGGAACGGGGAACGGGCCGCGCAGCCGGGCGTCAGGCCGGGATCGTGGGCCGGCCGAAGGCGTCGTGCGACAGGTCCACGCACGCGGTCCGGTGGCTGCGAGCGTCACGCCCGCCGAGCGCGCCGAAGTGGCGCCACGCGCCGTCCGTGGCGGTATCAGGCTGCAGCCGGCAGCCGCAGGCCTGGCAGGTCACGATCGTGATCTGCCCATCGCGGACCGCGGGCGGAGTTCGAAGTTCCTCGGGCTGCTGGAGCATGACCTGTCCTCCGGCGGAATCACGGACGCTGAGCACCGAGTGTCCCGCGGATCACGCTCCCGCCGCGATGGCGGCGCGGGGTCGAATGGGTTGCGTCCCGGTTGCAGTTGCGCGCTCGTAAGTGAGCGGCGCCGCGGCGTTGCCGGTCTCGGAGATCGCGGCCGCGGCCGATCGAGTCGTCCTCGTGCGCGTGCTCGAAGCCTCTTGCCGGGCTCGGTTCGGGGCCGTGGCTCCCCATCTCCGCCGGAGTCCTCTGGGCCGCATGGCTGCTTCTGCTCGGCTCGAGGGCCCGGTGGGATTCGAACCCACGACACGAGGATTAAAAGTCCCCTGCTCTGCCGCTGAGCTACGGGCCCGCCCGGGACGGTAGCACGTTCAGATCGATCGCCAAAAAGGGCGCGGGACGACGTCATACGGATCAGTCAGGCGACACCTGATAGGAGATCCTCATGTCATCGAGGATCTCGACGAGCGTGCCGACATGGACGGCCATGCCGAGGTTGATGAACTGG
Organism: Candidatus Limnocylindrales bacterium; assembly: GCA_046717305.1. Classification (GTDB taxonomy): domain Bacteria; phylum Chloroflexota; class Limnocylindria; order Limnocylindrales; family CSP1-4; genus UBA5189. The sequence goes on along the minus strand of JBKJVO010000236.1, from coordinate 2,279 downwards.
GGAACGGTCGTGTTTTTCCCCGAGATCTCGACCTCGGGGTTGAAGCCAAGCGCCAGATGCTGCGTCCGGCTTTGGATGCCCCAGACGCGACCTTCGACATCGAACAGCGGGCCTCCGCTCTGGCCACGCAGACCCGGGCTTGACGTCTCGATGAAGCGGACGCCGAACTTGCCGTCCTTCGTTCTGCCGGCGTCGAGAATCCGGGTGAAGATTCCATCCAGCGGAAAGAACGGGATCTCGCCCTGCACATGGAAGGCATTCTTTGAAGGGTCGAACGCGGTCTGGACCTTCGGGAATGCGTACCCGAGCCGGCACAGGCTTCTACCCGGGCTCAGGTCGATCAACGGGTTCTTGAGAAGCGGAAGCGTCGCGACCATGTCTGCCGGAACCTGATCCAGGCGCGCGACCGCGATGTCGGCCTCGTTCACGATCGTGAGCTCGCGCAGATTGACCCCGTCGCGGCCGCACCAGTACGAGTGGTTCGTGATCCACTCGGGATCGGCCGTTCGCTCGAGCCGGCCGACCTCGGTGGCCTTGCGTCCGGCCGACAGGTTCGGGTCGGCCTGGACCGCGGCGATCTGCGCGGACAACGCGGCGACCTTTGGCGCGTCAGATCCGGCCTTCCTGCCGATCTGGAACACGTGCGCGGCGGTCACCATCCATCCGTCGGCGTTCATGACGACGAACGCCCCTACGGACGCGTCGACGTGGCCGTTCCACTGCCGGAACGAGACCACGATCGGGAACGTGAACTGCCGAGCCAGGGCGTTTGCCTTTGCGAACAAGTGTCACCGCCGCATGCATCGTCTGATCGGAGCGACCAAGGATCCGCAGTCTACGGGGAGTCGTCGATCCTGCTTCGTGCTGCCAGCAGAACCTGTCAGTTGCGTGGCGGCCGACTGTCGCCGGCTTGAGCCGGGTAAGCGCCCCAGGGCGGCCCCAAGCCTCAGCGGTCCTCGTACACCTCGGGGTTGACTGGCGTCGGGAGGCGCTCGCCGCGAACGCCGGCGAGGAGGTTCGCGGCGGCCATCGCGGCCATCTTGCCGCGGGTGGCGCGCGACGCGGACGCGATGTGCGGCACGACGAGGCAGTTGTCGAGCGTCAGGAGCGGGTCGTCGGTCGGGATCGGCTCGGGATCCGTTACATCCAGCGCCGCGGCGAAGATCACGCCGTCACGGAGCGCCTCGTACAGCGCCCGTGGGTCGACGACCGGGCCGCGTGACGTGTTCACGAGCACGGCGCTGGACTTCATCCAGCCCAGCCGCTCGGCGTTCATGAGGTGCCGCGTCTCGGCCGTCAGGTTCACGTGAAGCGTGACGAAGTCGGACCGTGCGAGCAGGTCCTCGAGCGGCACGAACGTCGCACCGAACGCCGTCTCCACCGCGGCATCGGCGCGGGCGACATCGTGGTAGAGGATCGTCATCCCGAAGCCCATCGCCCGCCGCGCGACCGCCTGCCCGATCCGCCCGAAGCCCACGATCCCCAGCGTCGCACCATGCACATCGGGTCCCAGCAGGAGCATCGGTCCCCAGGTCTTCCAGCGCCCGACCCGGACGTACCGATCCCCCTCGGGGATCCGGCGCGCGGCGGCCATGAGCAGGGCAAACGCGAGGTCCGCGGTGGTGTCCGTGAGGACACCCGGCGTGTTGCCGACCGCCACACCGCGTCGCGTGCAGGCCGCCACGTCCACGTTGTCGAACCCGACCGCGTAATTCGAGACGACCTTCAACCCCGGTCCGGCACGGTCCAGAAACTCGTCGTCCACCCGGTCCGTGAGCAGCGTCAGGACGCCGTCGCAGCCCTCGATGGCCCGGAGCAGCTCCTCGCGGGTCGGCGGCTGCTCGTCCTCCCAGACCCGCGCGTCGCACGCCTCGACCACGGGCCGGATTCCGTCGTCGGGGATGACCCGCGCGACGAAGACCTTCGGCCGCCCGCCACCCGCGCTCATCCGCGCGCCCTCAGCCCCGGGCCGCGACGAGCGGCTCGACCACGGACCGGATCCGCGTCAGGGCCTCGATGAGGTTCGGCTGCGAGTTCGCGTACGAGATCCGGATGTGGTTCCGGCCGACCTGCCCGAACGCCGTCCCGGCGAGCACGCTGACGCCGGCCTCGTGGAGGAGCCGGTCCGCGAGCTCGGCGCCGTCCAGGCCCGTCGCCGAGATGTCCGGGAACACGTAGAACGCGGCGTGCGGCCGGAGGCAGCTGATCCCCGGGATCGCGTTGAGGCCGTCCACGATGAGATCCCGCCGGACCTGGAACTCGGCGACCATCGCCTCGAC
>JBKJVO010000235.1:0-5776 GCA_046717305.1 Candidatus Limnocylindrales bacterium | reverse complement strand
GCCCCTGCGTGAACCCCGTCGTCGCCCGGAGCAAGTCGGCCCTCCGACTCATCGAGCTCCGTCCGATCCTGCTCCACGATCTCCAGGTCCGGAACTGATGGACGCCGCCGGCGTCCGCGACCTGGCGGAGCGGATCCGGTCGACCTCGGGGCGTCTTTGACCTCCCCGCACGCGAGGCACGCGTCGCCGAACTCGAGGCGCTGACGCAGGAACCCGGGTTCTGGGATGACCAGCGCACCGCCCAGAAGATCCTCCGCGAGGCGGACGGCCTTCGCTCCGAGATCGAGCTCTGGCGCGGCCTGCTGGCGCGCACAGGGGACCTGGAGACGATGCTCGAGCTCGTCGCGGAATCGGATGACTCAGACTTTACCCGGGAGCTCGAGACGGAGCTGGCGGCGCTCGAGAAGAGTTTCGTCACCGAGCGCACCGCGCTGCTCTTTTCGGGCGAGTACGACGACCGGAACGCGTTGCTCACGATCAGCGCCGGCGCCGGTGGCACGGAGGCGACCGACTGGGCGGAGATGCTCCTCCGGATGTACCTCCGCTGGGCCGAGCGGCACCGGTTCAGAACGGAGATCCTCGACCAGCAGGAGGGCGAGCAGGCCGGCCTCAAGAGCGTTACGGTCGCAGTTGACGGCCGGCGGGCGTACGGCTGGCTGCGTGCCGAGCGCGGCGTGCACCGGCTGGTCCGGATCAGCCCGTACGACGCGCAGAAACGCCGCCAGACCACGTTCGCCCTCATCGAGGTCCTCCCGGAGGCGGAGGACGACGTCGAGATCGTGCTCGATTGGGACGACATCCGGGTGGACACGTTCCGCTCCCAGGGCGCGGGCGGCCAGCATGTGAACAAGACCGACTCGGCAGTGCGGCTGACCCACCTGCCGACGGGGATCGTGGCCCAGAGCCAGAACGAGCGGAGCCAGACCCAGAACAAGGAGACTGCGATCAAGGTCCTCAAGGCGCGGCTCCTGGAGCGCGCCCTGGAGGAGAAGGAGATCGAGGTCCGGAAGCTCCGTGGCGAGCACGTCGAGGCCGGCTGGGGCAACCAGATCCGGAGCTACGTCCTCCACCCGTACCAGATGGTGAAGGACCTCCGGACGGAATACGAGACCTCGAACACCGGCGCGGTCCTGGACGGGGACCTCGACCAGTTCATGGCTGCGGAGCTCGAGCGCCTCGCGACCGGCAGTCCACCCGCCGCGGGCGGCGTCGTCGAGTGATCGCCGCCCGCGAGATTCGGTACCGCCCGGCGACGGCGTCTGACCTTCCGGCCTGCGAAGCAACATGGCGGGACGGGCTCAACGACTACATGGTCCCGCTCGGCCAGTACGAGGTCCCGGCCGACAACCCGTCACTTCGGCTGCTGCACGCCCACGCGCTTGCGACGGACCCTGAGCGGTTCTGGGTCGCGACCCGCGATGGGCTCGCAGGGAACGCGGCCGACGATGCCGGCGATCCATCGCGGCTCGGCGCCGACGGTCGGCAGGTGATCGGGTTCACCTCGGCCGTGCGGCGCGGACGGGTCTGGTTCCTGTCCATGCTCTTTGTGCTCCCCGGCGACCAGGCCACGGGCGTGGGGCGGTCCCTCCTCAGGCAGATCCTGCCGCCGGACGGCGATGACGCGACCCTCGCCACCGTGACCGACGCGGCGCAGCCGATCTCCAACGGACTGTACGCGTCGTTCGGCATTGTGCCGCGGCTGCCGATGTTCAACCTCGTCGGTCGGCCGGCCCGCCCGGAACGGCTCGCGCCGCTACCCTCCGGTGTCCACGCCGTCCGGTTCGACGCCACGGCGCCCGCGGAGCGTGACCGGTCGCTCGAGGCCGAACTTGGGGCGCTCGATCGCGAGACGCTCGGTTACACGCACCGGGAGGATCACGACTTCCTCCGCCGCCAGGGCCGGGTCGGCTTCGCCTACCGCGACGAGCGTGGCGACCTGCTCGGCTACGGGTACGCGTCGGAGGTGGGACGGATCGGTCCGGTTGCAGCCCGCGATCCGGCGCTCGTTGCCCCGATCGTCGCCCACCTCCTGGACGCCATCGTCCCGCGCGGTGCATCGGCGCTGTGGGTGCCCGGCGCGGCAGGGCAGACGATGGAGATGCTGGTCCGGGCCGGCCTCCGGATGGAGGGCATTCCGGTGCTCGCCTGCTGGTCCCGACCGTTCGCGGACTTCACCCGCTACCTGCCGATCTCGCCCGGCTTGCTCTGAGCCGCGGCCGGCCTGGAGTTTGCCGGGCTCGTCGGGTGAGTGGAAGCCTCCGTCCGACGTGGCTCCACCCACCGTGCCCGTGCTCGGAGTCCCGCGCTGTCGCGCCGCCACCGATCCCTGCCGGCGGCGCACCGAATCGCGGAGCCGAACCTGACGATGACACCTCCCGGAACCCGCCCGGGCCTCATCGAGGCTGAGCGACCGGTCTCCCGCGAGCTCAGTCCCGAGCGTGCGCGAGCCGAGTCGGTACAGGACGCGCCGGCAGGCCGTCGCCCCGTGCTCGTCCTCAACGACGTCACGAAGCGATACCCCAACGGGCGCGAGGCGCTCCGTGACGTGGATCTCGTCGTCCCGGAGGGTGACTTTGTCTTCCTCGTCGGCCCGAGCGGGGCGGGCAAGTCCACGCTGCTGCGGCTGATCATCCGGGACGAGATCGCGACGCAGGGCGAGGTCATCCTGGACGGCGAGAATCTCGCCCGGCTGGCGCGCCGGAAGATCCCGCACGTCCGCCGCAAGATCGGCACGGTCTTCCAGGACTTCAAGTTGCTCCCCAACAAGACGGCGCGTGAGAACGTCGCGTTCGCGCTCGAGGTCACGGGCACGCCGCGCCGCCGGGTCGGGCAGGCCGTGGACCGCGTGCTCCGCCTCGTGGGGCTCACGGCACAGGCGGACCAGTTCCCCCGCCAGTTGTCGGGCGGCGAGCAGCAACGGACAGCCATCGCGCGCGCCCTCGTCCACGACCCACGGCTCGTGATCGCCGACGAGCCGACCGGCAACCTGGACCCGCTGATTAGCTGGGAGATCATCCAGCTCCTCCTCCGGATCAACGAGCTGGGCGTGACCGTGCTCATGGCGACCCACGACGCCGATGTCGTGACCGCGCTCCGGAAGCGTGTCGTCGCCCTGGAGGAGGGCCGGATCATCCGCGACGAGATCGGCGGCGGGTACCACCGTCGTGGTTGAGCCGGCCGCGGTCGCCTCGTGATCGGATTCCTCGCGTTCAGCGTGTCGCGGGCCTGGCAGGGCTTCTGGCGCAACGCCGCCATGAGCATCGCGGCCACCGCGACCATGACGCTGATGCTCCTCCTGCTGGCGGGCTTCTTCATCGTCCAGAACGGACTTTTGGCCGGACTCGCGTTCGTCGAGCAGAAGGTGGAGGTCGTGGCGGACCTCCGAGAGAGCGCCTCGGGCGTCGACGTCGCCGCGCTCCAGGCGCGCGTCGCGGCGCTCCCCGAGGTTCGTGAGGTCGTCTACGTGTCGAAGGAGGACGCGCTCCGGCGATTCCGTGAGGCGCGTGCCGCCCAGGGCGAGGAGGACCTCACGCGATACCTCGACGCGAACCCGCTCCATGCCAGCCTGGAGGTCAAGCTCCGCGACCCAACCGACTTCGGGACGGTCATGGACGGCCTGCGCGCGGATCCCTCGGTCGAACGGGTGAAGAACATCACCGATCTCGTCAACCGCGTGATCACGATCACCGAATTCCTGCGAACGGCGGGGCTCGCGATCCTCGCGGTGATCGCCGCCATCGTCCTGTTCATCGTCATCAACACGATCCGCCTCGCGGTCGTGAGCCGGGCCGAGGAGATCGAGGTCATGCGCCTCGTCGGCGCGTCCGACGCCTTCATCCGCTGGCCGTTCGTCTTCGAGGGGGCGCTCGTCGGCCTGCTCGGCGCGGCGATCACGCTCGGGGCGATCGCGGCCATGGCCGAGCCTCTCGCGAACTTCATGTTCGAATTCTTTCGCGTCCTGCCGATCCGGGTCGGCGCCATCGCCCGGGATGTGAGCCTGCTCGTCCTGGGGTCCGGGGTGGGGCTCGGCGTGCTCGGCGCCTTCATCTCAGTGCGGACGTACCTCATCAGGTAGGCGCCGCGGGCGGCTCGGGTGCCCGCGCCGGGAAGGGTGAAGGCCCGGCAAGGCTTGGATTCGATTTCCGTCACGTTCGATCCGTGCCGGGTCGCTCACGCGTAGGATCGTCGACACCGCTGTAGGCTTGCCGCCGCGTGCGACGTCCGGGCCCGATTCGCCTCCCGGCTCGCCCACCACCCAATGAGGATCAACCCGCGATGCTCCCAGACGATCAGGCCACCCAGGCCACGACCACGCCGGACGGCGCTCCGGACGTCACGACACCGCCAGAACTCGCACCGACGGGGCTGGTGCCCGGATCGGCCCCGATTCCTGCTCCCGCGACGTCCCGACGCGGCGCCATGGTGTTGGTGATCGCCGCGATCCTGGTCGCCGTGCTCAGCGGCAGCGCCCTGTTCGTTTCCGGCTACGCGCTCGGACAACGGCAGACGGCTCAGCCGGGGACCCCGGCGACCGAGGACCAGGCGTTCCAGCCGTTCTGGGATGCCTACCGGGCGATCCGGGATCGCTACGCCCTTGGGCCCGTGGACCGCAAGGCGATCATCGAGGGCGCGATCCGGGGCATGGTCGAGGCGATCGGGGACCCGTATTCCTCGTACCTCTCGTCCGAGGACTTCCGGAACACGCTGCAGGACATCTCCGGGGAGTTCGAGGGCATCGGCGCCGAGATCGGGGCGGTGAACGCCGCCGGCGAGACCGTGGATTGCACGACGTTCGGCCCGGACTGCCGGCTCGTGATCGTGGCACCGCTGGAAGGGTCGCCGGCCGAGAAGGCCGGCCTCAAGCCGGGCGACGTCATCGCCAAGGTGGACGGCTCCGTGCTCGACGGCCTCTCGCCGGACGAGGCTCGTGACAAGATCCGCGGCAAGAAGGGCACCTCCGTCGCCCTGACGATCGAGCGGGAGGGCCGGGAACCGTTCGAGGTCTCGATCACCCGCGACGTCATTCACCAGCGAGAGGTGATCACCGAGGACTACGGGAACGGCGAGATCGGCTACATCCGCCTGACTGGCTTTTCGGAAAATGGCGCGGGTCGGTTCGTGGAGGCCGTCCAGGCCGCGCTCGACAAGGGCCAGACGCACCTGATCATCGATCTCCGGGGGAATCCGGGCGGCTTCGTGACCGCCGCACGGACCGTCGCCAGCACCTTCATCAAGGACGGCCCCGTCTTCTGGGAGGAGGACGCCCAGGGGAAGCAGACCGAAACCGATTCCCTCGGCAAGGGCATCGCGACCGACCCCAAGATCCAGGTCGTCGTGCTCATCGACCGCGGCAGCGCCTCGGCGAGCGAGATCGTCGCCGGCGCGCTCCAGGACACCGGACGGGCCACGCTCATCGGGGAGACGTCGTACGGGAAGGGCACGGTCCAGCAGTGGATCGAGCTCGCCAACGACTCCGGCGGCGTGAAGCTCACCGTCGCGAAGTGGTTGACGACGGACAAGCGATGGATCCACAAGGTCGGGATCGTGCCGGACATCCCCGTCGAGGTCCCGGCGGAGACGCCTGCCGGCAAGGACCCGGTCCTCGACCGCGCAATCGAGTTCCTTCTCGGCTCCTCCGCGTTGCCGGTCTCGCTCCTCCGGGCGGCCTGCGCGGGGCGGGGTGGGCGGCCGGGCCTCAATCCGAGGCGGCACAAACCGGCGGGACTCAAGCGCGAGGCCGGGCCCGCCGAGTTCGTCGCCTCTGTCGGGATCGATG
>JBKJVO010000234.1:0-2547 GCA_046717305.1 Candidatus Limnocylindrales bacterium | reverse complement strand
GAGGCCGTGGAGCTCCGCGACGGCGACACGGCTCGCTACGGCGGCAAGGGCGTCCGGAAGGCCGTCGAGAACGTCATCGAGGAGATCGGCCCGGCGGTGGTCGGCCTGGATGCCGCCGATCAGGCCGGCCTGGACGCGGCGCTCATCGATCTCGATGGGACCGAGGACAAGGGGCGGCTCGGCGCGAACGCCATCCTGGGCGTCTCGCTCGCGGCGGCCCACGCCAGCGCGGCCGCCCTGGACCTGCCGCTCTACCGCTACCTCGGCGGGGTCGGCGCGCGGACGCTCCCCGTGCCGATGTTCAACATCCTCAACGGCGGCCGGCACGCCCAGGACTCCACGGACTTCCAGGAGTTCATGGTCATGCCCGTCGGGCTCGCCACGTTCTCCGAGGCGGTTCGCGCCGGAGCGGAGATCTTCGCCGCGCTCCGGACGCTGCTCCACGATGGCGGCCATGCGACCGGCCAGGGCGACGAGGGCGGCTTCGCGCCGTCGCTCGCCTCGAACGAGGCGGCTCTCGAGATCGTCGTGCGTTCGATCGAGGCTGCCGGTTACCGGCCGGGCGAGGACGTCGCGATCGCCCTGGACCCGGCCACAACCGAGCTCGTCGAGGCCGGGAGCGGCGCCGACGGTGCCCCGACGCGCTACGTCCTCGCACGGGAGGGCCGGACGCTCGACTCCGGTGAGCTCATCGACCTCTGGGCGGACTGGGTGACCCGCTACCCGATCGTCTCGATCGAGGATGGGCTTGCGGAGGACGACTGGGCCGGCTGGGCCGAGCTGACGCGCCGCCTCGGTGATCGGGTCCAGCTCGTGGGCGACGACCTCCTGGTCACGAACCCGGAGCGGATCCGCCGCGGGATCCGCGAGCGGGCGGCGAACGCCGTTCTCGTCAAGCTCAACCAGATCGGCACGCTGACTGAGACGGTCCAGGCCATCGAGACCGCTCGACGGGCCGGCTGGGCCGCGGTCGTCTCGCACCGCTCCGGCGAGACCGAGGACACCACCATCGCCGACCTCGTCGTCGCGATGGGCACGGGCCAGATCAAGACCGGCGCGCCGTCGCGCTCCGAGCGTGTCGCGAAGTACAACCGGCTCCTGCGGATCGAGGAGGAGCTGGGCGAGGCGGCCATCTTCCCGGGACGGAGCGTCCTTGCCGGCGACGCGTTCCGCGGGTGAGTCCGTGCTGAGCCGCGTCGTCGATCGCGGCGCCATCACGGCGGCCTACGTCGGGATCGGGATGGCCGTCACGATCGGGCTCAGCTTCCTGCTCGTGATCCCGGTCGAACCTGTCTACTGGTACCTGTCCGTTCCGGCGGGCCTGCTCATCGGCTACTACGCCGACGCTCGCTCCGGTCCCGGCCGAGGCGCGTGGCGCCGTATCCTCGCGAACGCGGCGTTCGCCGGCCTGGTCACGGGCCTCACGCTCGCGGCCCTCCTCCTCGGCGTCAAGGCACTCTTCTTCGCTGCCGACGACGGGTATCGCGACCCGGGCCTCGGTGGCCGGATCACGTGCCGGCCCGGTGGCGATTGCGTCTATCAGCGCTACCTCGAGGCTCAGCCCGACGAGCTCACCGCCGCGGGCGTCACGGATGCCGCCACGTTCTCCGCGTACTACTGGGCGCAGCAGTGGTCCACCGCCGGCCTGCTGCTCGCCCTCACCTCTGTGGCCGGCCTCGCCGGCGGCGGCCTCTACGGGATCACCCGCCCGAAGACCGCCTGAGGTCGGATTCCGGCCCCTCCAGCGGCTCGAATCGAAACGCCCCGGTGGCTGCCGGGGCGTCATCGTTTGCGCGGTGTTCCGGAGGGTGCAATTCCGCGCGAGCGTCAGGCCTTGGCGGCCTTCTTCGCGGGTGCCTTCTTGTCCGCGGCGGCCTTCGGCTTGGCCGGGGTCTTCGCGGCGGCCTTCGGCTTCGCGGCGGCCTTCGGCTTCGCGGCGGCCGACGCTGCCTTGGCGGCGGGCTTCGTCGCGCTCGTTGCCGCGGCCTTCGACGCGCCCTTGGCGGCGCCCTTCGCGGCCGTCTTCGCGGCTGCCCTCGCGGGAGCCTTGGCCTCGGCCTTTGCCGATGCCTTGGCGGCGGTTGCGGCGGCCGCGGCCTCGGCGCGGCTCGACTTGCTCAGCGCGGCGCGAGCCTTGCCGGCAGCGGTCTGGGCGCCCTTCGCCTTATCCGCCTTCGACGCGGCGATCCGTGCCTTCGCGGCCTTCTGTGCGGCGGCCCTGCCGATTGTCTTCGCGACGTGCGACGACGCAGCGGCGGCACCGACGCCGACGGCGTTGACCTTCCGGACGAGGCGGGACTTGCGACGCGCGGCCGCGTTCGGGTGAATGGCACCAACCTTCGCCGCGCGGTCGAGCGCGCTGATGGCGTCGGTGAGAGCGACCTGCGCGTCGATACCCTCGGTCGGCGCGGTGGCCGCGATCAGCGCGTTCTTCACGAGCGTCTTCGCGGTCGCGCGGCGAGGCCCGAGGATCGCATGCCTGCGCTCAGCGGATCGGACGCGCTTCAGGCCCGACGGCGTGCGAGCGCCTGTCCATTTCCGGGGCGT
>JBKJVO010000233.1:0-3001 GCA_046717305.1 Candidatus Limnocylindrales bacterium | reverse complement strand
CTCGAGTCCTTTCTACCTACTGTCCGGCGGTGATCTCGGCCACGATCCTGGCCCAGATCGGGGCCGCGTCGCCGAGGTCGCGCTCCGGCTCGCCCTTCAGAAGCTCTTCACCCGTCATCGCGAGGTTCGGGTACGCAGCGAGCGTCGCCGCGTCCACGAGTGCCATCGCCTTGGGGTTCGGAACCTTGTACAGCGTCAGGTCCACGACAGTCTTCGCCACTTCCGGGCGGAGGATGTAGTCGATGAACGCGTACGCGGCCGCCTTGTTCGTCGAGGACTTCAGGATGACCATCGTGTCGCTCCAGAGGTCGCTGCCCTCGGACGGCACGACGAACTTGATGTCGGCGTTCTCGGCGATGCCGTAGTTGCACCAGCCGTCCCACGCCTCAACGAGGAGCGCCTCGCCGGAGACGAGCTTCGAATAGAACGTCGTGTCGTCGTAAGCGAGGAGATGCTTCTTTGCCTCGATGAGCAGGTCTCTCGCCTCGTTGAGCTTGGCCTCATCGGTCTCGTTGACCGAGTAGCCGAGGACCTTCAGGGCCGGCAGCAGCAGCCAGCGGTCCGTGGCGAGCGCCGTGATCTTCTTGTCCAGCTCGGCTGGAGGCTTCAGCAGGTCATTCCAGCTGCTCGGCTCGAAGCTCACCAGGTCGGACCGGTAGCAGAGGCCCGTCGTGCCCCACGTGTACGGAACCGAGAACGTGTTCCCCGGGTCGTAGCCCAGCTTGTCTGCCTCCGCTGACAGGTTGCCGATGTTCGCGAGCCTCGCGTGGTCCAGCTTCTCGGCCCAGCCGCGGTTGTTCAAGCCCTCGGCGAACGGGGCGGAGACGAAAACGACATCGAATCCGGAGCCGTTGGCCGCATCAAGCTTCCCGATGATGTCCTCGTTCGTCGTGTGCTTGCTCCACTCGACCTCGACGCCCGTCTCGGCGGTGAAGTTCTTGATCAGGTCCTCCGGGAAATAGAGGTCCCAGTTCGAGACCACGATCTTGCCCGACGGCTTCTCCGGCGTCGGGCTCGCGCCCGCGCCGCACGCGGCGACCACCAATGCCAGGACGCCAAACAGCACTGCCGCGCGGCGTCTCGTCCCGCGCCCGTTCCGTCGGTTCATGAACTCCTCCTCCATAGCCCCCGCTTGACGGATCACGCCGACGTGACCGGCTCGCCGGTCAGCGCGACCCGTTCGATCTGGTCGGCCGCTCTGGCCGTGCCTGATGTGCCCCGGATGCGGGCCGACATGGCCGCCATCCGCGCCTTGAGCGACGCATCGCCGAGCAGGCCGTCCACGCCGCCCGTCAGCTCCTCGTCGCGAAACCCATACGTCGAGAGTCGGACCCCGTAGCCCGTCTCGTCAACTCGCTGGGCATTGTCCACCTGGTCCCAGAAAAGCGGCAGCACGATCATCGGCTTGCCGTGGTGGAACGCCTCGACGACCGTGTTGTTCCCGCCGTGCGTGATCACAAGGTCCATCTGCGGCAGGATCGCGGGCTGGGGCAGGAAGCCATCCCCGGCCATGTTGTCATGGAGCCGGATCTGCTCCGCGAGCGGCCCCTTGGACACGATTACCCGGTGGCGCGTCGTGCCCATGACATCCACGAGGCGCTGCATGAGCGCCACGTCCGCCGACCCGAGGCTTCCGAGAGACAGATAGATCAGCGAACCGTCCCCGCCGCGCAGGTGATCCGGCAGCTCCCAGGTCTCTGGGGTCGCGCGAATCGTCGAGTCGAGGCGGTGCCAGGTTGGACCGAGCGGGCGCTCGCGGGCGTAATCCGCCTCCGCCGGATAGGAGTACAGGTTCAGCCACGGCGACTCCCCGATGAACTCGGGGCCGGTCCCGCCCCACGACAGGCCTGGCGCGCCTCGCGCCTGCACGAAGGCATCGAATTCCGCCCACATCAGCCGGTGCGTCCGCTCGACCTCCGCGAGAAAGGCCGGCCAGGCGGACCGATCCGCTGCTGGATAGCCGGACGACATCGGCGGGACCGCGGGATCCTTCAGCTCGGCGGGGTTGCAGGAAACGATCCGCACCCACGGTCGGCCCGATGCAGCCAGGGCCGGGAAACAGACGACGTTGTCCTCCACGAGGACGTCCGGCCGGACCTCGTCGATGATCTCGCGGAGTCTGTCGTCCACGTATTTCGCCCCGTCGATCAGAGCCTGCCACGTCGGCTGCATGAATTCGCCGAGCTGCTCGATCGTCGGCTTCCGGAAGATCGGGGACGTGTCCCGGATGAAGTCGATCCAGAACTGGCCGGGGACCTCTTCGGTCTCCGGGGGCGGCCCAAGGCGCATGAGGCGCTCCTCGAAGCCCTGGGCCTCCAGTCGCCCCGCGAACGACTCCTCGACGATGAAGACGACGCGATGTCCATGCCGCTGGAGGACCTGCCCGATCCCGACGCAGTTGTTCGTCGGGCCGTACGCCCCCTCCGGGAAGAACACGATCGTTCGCCGATCCGCCACGCGCCCTCCTCTCGATTCCCGTCGGCCGGGATTGCCGGAGTATGCCGATCCGGCGGAGCCCCCGTCACGACTCATCCGCCTGGCGCACCCGTCCCGTACCATCCGCGCGATGCCGGACCGACGCGACCCCGAGACCGCGCCCGAGGGTTTCCTCGAGGCGTTCTCCTGGCACCCTGAGCCGGAGCTCCTGGGAATCCGGGACCCGGCCGCGTCACGCGAGGCGCTGCGTGCCGCTGGCGCGGCGACCTGGGAGGCTGCGCTCGACTACCTCTACGACCCCGCGTTCGTGCGCGCCATGGGCCGGCCGGCGGGCTACGACGAGCTTCGGGCGGGATATTTTGGCGCGACCGGCGGGCCGGGGCCGGCGCCCTCGGAGGCCACCCCGCTGGCGGCGCTCCTCGACGAATTCCGGACGCGCATCGCGCCGCACACCGTGAGCGCCTGGCATCCGCGATCGTTCGGGTACTTCACGCCTCCGCCGCTCATGGCATCGGTGTTCGGCGAGATCCTGTCCCAGGTGACGCAGCAGGGCGTGGATGTCTGG
>JBKJVO010000232.1:0-6682 GCA_046717305.1 Candidatus Limnocylindrales bacterium | reverse complement strand
CGTCCACGGTGTCCTCGCCCGGTTCATCGGCGAGGAGCGCCGTGAGGAGCTCCGTGTCCGTGCTGGCCGGGAGCCGGCCGCGGCCGCCCCGCAACTGGCCCAGCAGCTCGCGCGTGTTCACGAGGTTGCCGTTGTGCCCGATCGCCACGGCCCGCCGCGGCCCTAGGCGAAGCGTCGGCTGGGCGTTCTCCCAGACCGTTGAGCCGGTCGTCGAATAGCGGCAGTGGGCGATCGCGATATCGCCGTGAAACGACGGGAGGCGCCGCTCGTCGAGGACGGTCGAGATCATCCCGAGATCCTTGTAGACGAACAGCTCGGCGCCATCGCTCACCGCCAGGCCGGCCGACTCCTGCCCGCGGTGCTGGAGCGCGAAGAGCCCGAGCGCGGCGACGTGTGCGGCCTCCGTGCCGGAACCGCGCGGCAGGGCCGCCCCGAAGACGCCGCACACCCTACCTGCCCTCCGGCGCCGTCGCGGGCGCCTCCCAGCCGAGGGCGCGGGCGAGGCCGTGCTCCCAGGTTCGGGCGAGATCCACCACGGCGACGTCGATCGGGTCGGCGACGCGCGAGCCCCGCTCCTCGGCGGCACCGGTGGCGCCGGCCCCACTGAGGGCGATCACGAGCCGGTCCCCGCCCGTGGTCCCGATCCGCTCGATCGGAAGGCCGTACTGCCGCGCAAGCATCTCGACTGCCGGCGTGTTTCGCGGGCGGGCCGTGACGACGAGGCGACTGGGGCTCTCGCCAAAGAGATCGACGGCTGGAGAGTGCATGACCGGGATCCGAAGCTCAGCGCCGATGCCGCCCCACATCGCACACTCCGCGAGCGCGACGGCGAGCCCACCGCCCGAGACATCCTGCATCGAGGTGACCGCGTCGCGTGCCGCCGCCTCCCGCGCGAAGGCCTGGAGGCGTTGCTCCCGCTCGAGATCCAGCGCCGGCGGACCGTCCTCCGCGGCCGCACCCGCGATCCGGGCGTACTCGCTGCCGGCCATTCCGGGGTTCGTGTCGCCGATGAGCATGACCGCATCGCCCTCGGCCTCAAAGGCCGGCCCGACGAGCCGAGTCAGGTCATCGAGCAACCCGACGACACCGATCTCCGGGGTCGGCAGGATCGCGCCCGTCGGCGACTCGTTGTAGAGCGAGACGTTGCCGCCGGTAACCGGCAGCCCGAGCGCACGGCACGCGTCGCCGAGGCCACGGACGGCCTCCGAAAACTGCCAGAAGGCCTCCGGCCGCGTGGGATCGCCGAAGTTCAGGCAGTTCGTCACGCCGAGTGGCCGGGCACCGGTGATCGCAACGTTCCGGGTCGCCTCGGCTACGCTCATCGCCGCTCCCAGCCACGGATCCAGGGCCCCGATCGGCGCATTCGCGTCCGTGGTCGCCACGAGGGCCTTCGTGGTGCCCTTCACGCGGAGGACGGCCGCACCGTGGCCGGGCCCGACGACCGTGTTCACCTGAACGGTGCTGTCGTACTGCTCGAAGACCGGCCGACGCGAGGAGAGGTTCGGCGACCCGAGGAGCGCCATGAGCACGGCCCCGGGATCCATCCCGCGCTCCGGCAGCCGGTCCGTCGAGTCCTCGGGGACGCCCGGGGCCGGCGCCGCGCGACGGCGCTGGGGCGGCGTCGCGAGCCGCTCATGGACGATGGCGTCCGAGGTGAGGGCGCGCGCGGGGATGCGCACGATCTCGCGGCCGGCCTCGTGGACGGCAATGTCCCCGTCGTCGGTCACCCGTGCGATTACCGCACACGAAATCCCCCACCGCTCGCAGACCTCGCGGACCTCCGGCACGCGGTCCGGCCGGACGATCGCGAGCATCCGCTCCTGGCTTTCCGAGATCAGAACCTCGAAGGCGGCCATCCCCAGCTCCCGGCGCGGGACGGCGTCCAGGTCCACGAGCATCCCGGTCCCCGCCCGATCGGCGGTCTCGGACGTCGCACAGGTGATCCCGCCGGCACCGAGGTCCTGGAGCCCCTCCACGAGTCCGCGCTCGATGAGCTCGAGGGACGCCTCGATGAGGAGCTTCTCCGCGAACGGATCGCCGACCTGAACGGACGGCCGCCTGGAGGGGTCATCGTGGGTGAACGTGGCGGAGGCCAGCACGGAGGCCCCGCCGATGCCGTCGCGACCGGTGGCGCTGCCAAACAGGATCACGAGATTTCCTGGCCCGGAGCCTGGGCGAGGGTGAGCAGACGTTCCTCCAGCAGGCCGATCGCCATGACGTTGACGAGCGGGTTGCCCCGATACGACGAGTCGAAGACGAGCTCGCCGCCGACCGTCGGCACGCCCACGCAGTTCCCGTAGCCGCCAACACCGCGGACCACGCCGTCCACGAGGTGGCGCGTCCTCGCGTCGGACGGATCGCCGAAGCGGAGGGCATCGAGGACGGCAATCGGGCGGGCACCCATCGTGAAGATGTCACGCAGGATTCCGCCGACACCCGTGGCGGCGCCCTGATATGGCTCCACCGCGCTGGGGTGGTTGTGCGACTCGATCTTGAACGCGACAGCCAGGCCGTCCCCGATCGAGATGACGCCGGCATTCTCGCCCGGGCCGGCCACCACGCCCTCACCGGCCGTCGGCAGCGTGCGCAGGAGCGGCTTCGAGCTCTTGTACGAGCAATGCTCGCTCCACATGACGCTGAACATCGCCAGCTCGATCTCGTTCGGACTGCGGCCCAGCCGGTCGCGGATGGCGTCGAGCTCCAGGTCCGTCAGCCCAAGGACGCGATGGAGGGGCATGGCTTCGGGTGCGGCATCCGCCCGGTCCGCGATCGTCATCTCGCAGCGACCTCGACCCGACTGCCGCCGCGGGCGGCCACTTCGGCGCTCTCGACGAACGAGCGAACCAACCCGAACCCGTCGTCCGAGCCAAGGATCCCCTCCGAGGCCCGCTCCGGGTGCGGCATGAGCCCGGCAACGTTGCCCGCCGCGTTCCGGACGCCGGCAATCGCCCGGAGCGAGCCGTTCGGGTTCGCGGGGTCATCCGTCTCGTCGGCGGTGGTGCCGTCCTCATGAACGTATCGGAACAGGACGCGCCCATCGGCCTCGAGCGCATCCAGCGTCGGGGCGTCCGCGAAATAGCAGCCCTCGCCGTGCGCGATCGGCATCCTGAGCGAGCGGCGCGGACCGGCGAGGTGCGTGAACGGCGTGTCCGCCTGCTCGACCGCGATGCGGACGTCCCGTCCCAGGAACCGGAGACCGCGATTGCGAAGCAGCGCGCCCGGCACCAGCCCGGCCTCTGCGAGCACCTGGAATCCGTTGCAGATCCCGAGGACCAGACCTCCCTCGGCGGCGAACGCGGCGACGGATCGCATCACCGGGCTGAACCGGGCGATGACACCGGCCCGGACGTAGTCGCCGTAGGCGAAGCCGCCCGGCAGGATGACGCCCGAGACACCCTCGAGGCTCGCCCGTTCGTGCCACAGCTCCACCGGCTCGGCGCCCGCGAGGGCGAGCGCATGTGTCGTGTCGCGGTCGCAGTTCGACCCCGGGAAGACGACAACCCCGATCCGGACGCTCATCCGGCGTCGCGCTCGCCAGACGTCGTGGAGCTCGTCGCCATGAGGAGCTCTACCCCGTACGCCTCGATGAGGGGGTTGGACAGGAGCTCGCCGGCCAGCCGCTCTACGGTGGCCCGGGCCTCGGCCTCGTCGTGAGCCGTTACGGTGAGCTCGACTCGTCGGCCCACGCGTACGCCCGTGACGCCATCGATCCCGAGGTGGCTCAGGCCGCCCTCCACGGCCCGGCCCTGCGGATCGAGGATCCCGGGTTTCGGCAGCACGTTGACCGCAAAACGGAACTCGATGCTCATCAGGCGATCACGTCCTCCGCCAGGTACCGGGTAAAGCTGGCGCCGGTGATCCGCTCGTAGGCCTGGACGTAGCGCTGCCGCGTGCCGGCGACAACGTCGGGCGGCAGCTCCGGGCCCGGGGCCGACTTGGCCCATGGCTGGCGCTCCAGCCAGTCGCGGACGAACTGCTTGTCGTAGCTCGTCTGGGGGCCGCCCGGCGCATACGTCGCGGCGTCCCAGAAACGCGAGGAGTCCGGGGTCAGCACCTCATCCACCAGGATCAATTCGCCGTCCACGAGTCCGAACTCGAACTTCGTGTCGGCCAGGATCAGCCCAACGGTCGCACAGCGTGCGGCAGCGCGCCGGTAGAGCTCGATCCCGACGGCCCGGACACGCTCGGCAAGCGGCCCGGCGCCGTCCCCCGCGATGGGCCCGAGGGTCCGGACCATCGTATCGAAGTCGATGTTCTCGTCGTGCTCGCCCGCATCGGCTTTTGTCGCTGGCGTGAGGATCGGCTCGGGCAAGCGGTCGCTCTCGCGGAGGCCGGTCGGGAGGCGGACGCCGCAGACGGTTCCGCCCGTCTGGTACTCCTTCCAGCCGGACCCGGCGAGGTACCCGCGGACCACGACCTCGATCGGGAGGACCTGGGCCCGCCGGCAGAGGAGCATCCTGCCCCGCAAGTCCGCGGCCGCGTCGGGCGGCACGGTGCCCTCCGGAATGGCCGCCGGATCCGTTCCGAGGAGGTGGTTCGGGACGATGTCGCGGGTGACATCGAACCAGAACCGCGACAGGCCCGTGAGGACGCGGCCCTTGTCCGGGACGGGCGTCGGGAGGACGACGTCGAACGCCGAAAGCCGGTCCGACACGACGAGGAGGAGCCGGCCACCATCGAGCGCGTACAGGTCACGCACCTTGCCCGACCGGAGGTACGAGCCCACGGTCGCGGTCATCGTGCGACCCCGGAACCGGCGGGCTCGAGGGCATCGAGACGGGCGATCACCTCGTCCACGTGGGCGAGGTGCAGGGTGTCGTCGAAGCAGGCGTCGAGCTCGGCCAGCGAGAGACGCGACGCAACGGCGGGTTCGACCACCAGGAGATCGCGAAGGCCCCGTCGCTCGTCCGCCGCCGTGATGGCGGCGCGCTGGACGATCGCATAGGCCTCCTCGCGAGCCATCCCACCGCGGTCCACGAGCGCGACGAGGATCCGCGAGCTCGCGTGAAGCCCGAGGCCGCGCTCGATGTTCTCAAGCATCCGCTCGGGCCGGACGACGAGGCCCTCCACGAGCCCGGTCATCTTCTGGAGCGCGTAGTCGAGGAGGATCGTGGCGTCGGGGAGGATCACCCGCTCCGCCGAAGAATGGCTGATGTCACGCTCGTGCCAGAGCGCCTGGTCTTCCATCGCGGTGTGTGCGTAGCCGCGGAGGACGCGGGCGATCCCGACGATCCGCTCGGACAGGATGGGGTTGCGCTTGTGGGGCATCGCGGACGAGCCCTTCTGACCGGGCCGGAACGGCTCCATCACCTCGCCGATCTCCGTGTGGGCGAGGTTCCGGATCTCCGTGGCAAACCGCTCCAGGCTCCCGCCGAGGATCGCGATCGCGACGACCAGCGCCGCGTGCCGATCGCGCTGCACGATCTGGGTCGAGACCGGGTCAACCCGAAGGCCGAGCGCGCCCAGGACCTCCGCCTCCAGGTCCGGGCCGACGTGGCTGTACGTGCCGACCGGTCCGGAGATCTTCCCGGTCCGGATCTCGTCCACGGCGGCGGCGAGGCGGCGGCGGCCCCGATCCACCTCGAACGCCCAGCCGGCCAGCTTCAACCCGAAGGTCGTCGGCTCCGCGTGGACGGAGTGGGTTCGGCCCATCATCAGCGTCTGCGCCTCCGCGCGGGCACGAGCGACGAGAACCCCGACGAGCCGGTCCCCGTCGCCCAGGAGCAGGTCGCCCGCCGCCCCGAGCTGGAGCGCGAGCGCCGTGTCGAGGACGTCGCTGCTCGTGAGACCCAGGTGAAGGTACCGCCCGTCCGGGCCGACGGATTCGGCGACCTGGCTGACGAAGGCGATGATGTCGTGGTCCGTGGTCCGCTCGATTTCGGCGATCCGCTCGATGTCGATCCGGGCCCGGGCCTCGATCGCTGCGAGGGCATCCGCAGGCACCTGACCACGCCGGCCCTGCGCCCGCGCGACCTCGATCTCGACGCGGAGCATGTGCTCGAATCGCGCCGCCTCCGCCCAGATCACACCCATCTCGGGGAGCGTGTATCGGCGGATCATCGGCCGGCCCCGGCCGGGACCGGGAGATCCGCCCCGATGTCACGGCGACGCTGCATACCCTCCCAGGAGATTGCGGCCGCGGCCCGCTCCGCGGCGTCTCGCGCGGCCTCCAGCGTCGGTCCCCGGCCAACGACGGTGAGCACCCGCCCGCCGTTCGTGCCATACCCACCCCCCGGCCGACCGACGGTGCCCGAGTGGAACACAAGGGTGCCCATCGCCAGCGTGTCCTCCAGGCCGGCGATGAGGTGCCCGCGCTTCGGGTCGCCCGGATAGCCTTGGGCTGCGAGGACGATTCCGACGGCTGCGTCCGGGACCGTCGGAACGAGCGGCACGACGGGCTCCGGAATGCGGCCGCGGGCCGCCGCCAGCAGCAGCGGGCCGAGGGCGGACGCGACGCGCGGGAGGATGACCTGGGCCTCTGGGTCGCCGAGCCGAACGTTGCACTCGAGGAGAACCGGGCCGTCCGCGGTGAGCATGAGCCCGGCGTAGAGGAAGCCGCGAAAGGGCGTTCCGCGCCGCGCCATCTCGGCGAGGATCTGTCGGTGATCGGTCTCGAGCACTCGCTCCACCATCGCGACGTCGAGCTCCGGGACTGGCGAGTACGCCCCCATCCCGCCGGTGT
>JBKJVO010000231.1:0-7357 GCA_046717305.1 Candidatus Limnocylindrales bacterium | reverse complement strand
ACAGTGGGCACGAGGATTCTCGTCACGAGGGCCGCCTGCGCGATTCCGATCGTCGTCTCGAAGATCAGCTCGGTGCCGTCGCGTTTCAGCTCCGGGTGGGGCGTCACGTGGACCGCCACGTACAGGCTTCCGGCCGGCCCACCGCGCGGCCCGACCTCGCCCTCGTTGGAGAGGCGGATCTGGTGGCCCTCGTCAATACCGGGCGGGATGGACACCCGGAGCGTCCGGCGCCGTTCGGTCCGGCCATCGCCGCGGCAGGTTTCGCACGGACTCTCGACGATCCTGCCGTCCCCGTGACAGCGCGGGCAGGCGGTCACGTTGACCATCTGGCCGAGCATCGTCTGGCGCACCGACCGGACCTCGCCGCGTCCGTTGCACTGGGCGCAGGTCACGGCCGCCGTGCCGGGTTTCGCGCCCGAGCCGGAACACGTCTCGCACCGTCCGAGGATCGGAAACTCGATCTCCTTCTCGGTCCCCAGGACGGCTTCCCGGAACGCGATCCGGAGGTCGTAGCGGAGGTCTGATCCGGCCATTGGACGGCCGCGGCGACCCGATGCCGCTCCTGCCGTCCCGCCGAAGAACGCATCGAAGATGTCGGCGAACCCGCCGAACCCAGCCACGCCCGGGTCGCCCTCGACGCCCGCGCTCCCGAACATGTCGTAGCGCTGGCGGCGGTCCGGGTCGGACAGGACCTGGTACGCCTCGTTGATCTCCTTGAAGCGCTCATGCGCCGCCGGATCCTTGTTGACATCCGGGTGCCACTGCTGGGCGAGCTTCCGGAACGCCTTCTTGATCTCGGCATCGGACGCGCCCTTGGCGAGGCCGAGGGTCGAGTAGAAGTCAGTGGTCGTGGCCATGCACGCGGAAGTCTAGGGGAGCAGCGGTCGCGTGGCGCCCGGGGAGTGCGATCGGCCCGCTATGCCGGCGTACCATCGCGGGTCATGGAGACACCCCGGCTCACGGTCTCGCTGACGTTCGACCATGACGCGTTCTCGGACAGCGTCCGGCGAGGCGACCCACCGGTGAAGTTCTCGCATGGCGAGTTTGGGCCGCGCGTGGGCGCGCCGCGGATCCTGGAGGTGCTCCGGCGCGAGGGGATCCCGAGCACCTGGTTCGTGCCCGGCCACACCCTCGTCACCTTCCCGGACTCGATCGAAACGATCCTCGCCGACGGCCACGAGCTGGCCTGCCATGGCTGGTACCACGAGGACTTCTCCGAGCTGGCGCCGGACGAGCAGCGCGGCATCCTCGAGCGCTGCATGGCCGCCGTCCGCGACGTGTCCGGGGCCCTGCCGCGCGGGCATCGGGCGCCGTACTGGGCGCTCGGGCCGGACACGCTCAAGCTCGTGGAGGCCGCCGGGTTCGTCTACGACTCGTCGCTGATGTCGGACGATTACCGGGCCTTCCGGGTCCGCCACGGCGATCACCACACGGTCGCCGACGGGACGGCCTTCGGGCCCGAGGGCTCGCTCATCCAGGTGCCCGTGTACTGGGGTCTGGACGACTGGCCGATCTTCGAGCCGGGC
This sequence comes from Candidatus Limnocylindrales bacterium, assembly GCA_046717305.1. Lineage (GTDB taxonomy): Bacteria > Chloroflexota > Limnocylindria > Limnocylindrales > CSP1-4 > UBA5189. The sequence goes on along the minus strand of JBKJVO010000231.1, from coordinate 5,831 downwards.
CCGGGCCGTGACGGGCTCGCCGCACCGTCGCGCGTCCTCGAGATCTGGACGGGCGAGCTTCGCTACGCGTACGAGTACGCGCCGGGCGGTCTGCTCACCGTCACGATGCACCCCGAGTGCATCGGGCGCGGCCACCGGATGGCAATGCTCGAGCAGTTCATCGCGGCGGCGCGGGCCCTGCCGGGTGTGGCGTTCGAACGCCTCGATGCGTACGTCGATCGCTGGCGGGCCGCACAGGGCTGAAACCTGGGCGCGTCGGCCCGCAGACCCCGAAAGTTCCCGAATGTTCACCCGGCGGGCGTTGGAAGTGCTGTGTCCTGATAGACGCCACTCACCCGATCCTTGGACAACGCCATCGGGGTGACCATTGGGGAGAAACCGGGCCCCAAGCCAGAGTGGTGCCGGGAGCTCTACTCCAGTCCCGCCGCGTCCCGTGCCCGCGCCAGCACGGCCGTGAACATCGAGGCCGTGAGCTTGCCGGTGAACGTGTTCTGCTGGCTCGGGTGGTACGAGCCGATCAGCACTCGCTCCCCGATGGAGACCTCCGCCCCGTGGCCGAACCTCGGTCTCGGCCGCGGCACGACCTCCCCTGCCCCGGCAAGCACCCGTAGCACGGCGTCCCACCCGAACTGGCCCAGCGCGACGATCACCCGCACCGTGTCCAGGATCGCCATCTCCCGGGCGAGGAACGGAGCACAGGTGTCGCGTTCCTCGATCGTCGGCCTGTTCGCAGGCGGCGCACAGCGGACGGCAGCCGCGATCCGGACCCCGTTGAGTGTCAGTCCGTCGTCCGCGCGCCGGCTGGACGGTCGATCCGCCAGCCCGATCGCGTGGAGCGCGGCCCACAGGAAATCACCCGACGCATCGCCGGTGAAGACGCGCCCCGTCCGGTTGGCGCCGTGGGCCGCCGGGGCCAGGCCCACGATGAGGATTCGAGCGTCCGGGTCGCCGAAGCCCGGCGCGGGCCGGCCCCAGTACGTCTCGTCACGGTACCGAGCCACCTTCTCGCGGGCGACCTGTTCCCGCCACGCCACGAGGCGGGGGCACCGGCGGCATTCGACGATCTCGTTGCGGAGGACGTCGAGCGCCGCGGCCCGTGCGGCGAACGGCGCGTCCGACGGCCTGGTGGCATTCGTCACTTCAGGAGGACGCGGTTCAGCCGCCGTGACGTGATCCACAGCCCGATCCCGCCCATCACGAGCAGGTAGGCGACGTTGACGAGCATCTCCGGCCCCACGACCCCGACCGTCAGCCCGCGAATGAGCGCGACGCCCTGGTAGAGCGGCGTCCACGCCACGAACGTCCGCACGGCCTCCGGGTAGGTTTCGATCGGATAGAAGGTGGCTGAGAACAGGAACATCGGCAGCACGATGATGTTGATCAGGTCGAAATCCTGGTGAGACCGCATGAACGAGGTCGCCGCCATGCCGACCGCCCCGGTCGCGAACCCGAGGAGCAGGGCGGCGGGCAGCGCGAGGATCGCCAGCGGCGAGGTGGCGAGACCGAGCGCCGCGAGGACGGCGAGGAACCCGATCGCGTAGAGGCCTCCTCGGATCAAGGCCCACGCGATCTCGCCGGCGGCGATGTCGCCGACCGTCAGCGGTGTCGCGAGGATCGACTGGAAGGTCCGGTTGTAGCGCAGCTTGAAGAAGAAGTTGAACGTGGCCTCGGAGACCGCACCGTTCATCGCGCCGGTGGCGAGGAGGGCCGGCGCCACGAACATCGCATACGGGATCGGCTCGCCGCCTGGTCCCGTCACGTCGCCGATGAGCCGGCCGAGCCCGTACCCGATCCCGACCAGGTAGAACAGCGGCTCGAAGAAACCGGACACGATGATCGTCCAGGTCCGCCGGTAGACGAACAGGTTCCGCTCGATGAGGTGCCAGGCCCGGGGCATCGTCCGGGCGGCGCGGGCGCGCGGCTGCGCGAGGGCGGTCACGCGGCGAGCTTTCGGCGCACGTTCCGGACGAACAGCGCGGCGCCGACGCCGGTCAGGGCGCACAGAACGGCGACATGGGCGACCGCGCGCACGGGGTCGTCGAAGATCGTCCCGAGCGAGAGCCCCCGCGTCAGCTCCACTCCGTGCCAAAGTGGCGAGAGCCACGCGATCGGCTGGATGGCGTCCGGCAGGCTGTCGAGGGGAAAGAACGTCCCGGACAGCAGGTAGAGGGGCATGATCACCCAGCGGAAGATCGCCGCGAACTTGTCCGGCGTGCGCTGCGTGGCCATGAAGGCGCCGTTCAATCCGGCGAACGCCAGTCCGGTGAGGACCGCCGTCGGAATGCCCAGGACCGCGAGCGGCGAGGCCACTGCGCCGAACAGCCAGGCGACGAGCGTGAAGATCGCGGCGACGAGCGCGAGGCGAAACGCAATCCACGCGAGCGTCCCGATCGCGACCGCGCGCGGGCCGATCGGCGTCGCATACATCGCGTGGAAGATCCTCCGCCAGACCAGGCCGTACAGCACTGGAAAGGTGGACTCGAAGATCGCCTGCTGCATGGCCGCACCAGCCAGCAGCCCCGGTGCCAGGAACTGGAGGTAGGACACGCCGTCGAACGCCTCGGCGCTCGAGGCGTTCACGTACCCGCCGAGCCCGATCCCCATCGCGAGCAGGAACAGCGCCGGGTTCACGAAGGAGCTGAAGAGTGAGCCGCGGAAGGCACGCCGGTACTGGTAGGCGCGGTGCTCGAAGACGCGGGCCGCGGCGGCGAGATCGGACGGCGCAGTCATCGGCCTCAGTCCACGAGCGAGCGGCCGGTCAGCCGCAGGAAGACGTCCTCCAGTGTGGAGCGTCGAACGAGCACGGTTTCCGGGCGGAGCCCGCGATCGTGGACGGCGACCGCCACGGCCTCGCCGTCCTCCGCATACAGCAGGACCCGGTCCGGCAGGTGCTCGATCCGGTCGGCGAGCCCGTCCAGCTGGCCGTCGAGGGTCTCCTGGACCCCGACCGGGAAGCGCAGCTCAGCGACCTCGCGCGTGCTGTACTGCTCGATGAGCGACCGCGGCGATCCCTCCGCGACGATCTTCGCCTTGTCCATGACGACGAGGCGGTCGCACAGCTGCTCGGCCTCGTCCATGTAATGGGTCGTCAGCACGAGCGTCACACCGCGCTGCTTCAGGCGGTAGAGGCGGTCCCAGAGCAGGTGCCGCGCCTGCGGGTCCAGGCCGGTCGTCGGCTCGTCGAGAAGGAGGACCTCGGGCTCGTTGATGAGCGCGCGGGCGATCGTCAGGCGGCGCTTCATCCCGCCGCTCAGCGGTTCCACCCGGCTGTTGCCCCGCTCGCTCAACTGGGCGAACTCGAGGAGCTCGTCGGCGCGCCGGCCGCACTCGGCCCGGCTCAGCCCGAAGTAGCGCCCGTAGATCACGAGGTTCTCGCGGACCGTCAGCTCCTCGTCGAGGGTGTCCTGCTGGGGTACCACCCCGAGCCGGCCGCGGATCTCCGGACCCTGCGTCTCGGGATCCATGCCCAGGATCGTGAGCGTGCCGGCGCTCGCGGGCGACGTGCAGCCGATCATCCGCATCGTCGAGGTCTTGCCGGCCCCGTTCGGCCCCAGGAACCCGAACGCCTCGCCCGGCGCGACATCGAAGTCCACGGCATCGACCGCGGTGAACGTGCCGAACCGCTTGGTCAGGCCGCGGGCGTGGATCAGCGACGGGGACGTGGGGCCGTTCGACATGGGGGCCGAATGGTACCGCGGAGCGGCGAGCGCCCCCGCCGCGCCGTGTCCCTCCGCCGCCGGGTGCCCTGGTGGCCGAACCCGATCAGCCGCCCTCGGGCGGGACGATCCCTGCCGACTCGAGTGCGCGGGTCACGCACTCGGCGACGCGGGCCGCGGCCGTGATCGGCCCGGCGTGGCCGAGACCGGGCAGCCGGACGCGCCGGGCGCCCGGAACGCGCTCCGCGAGCGCGTCGGCGATGAAACCGTAGAACGCCTCACTCGCGTCCCCGGTCAGCACGACGACAGGGACGCCGATCCGGGCCAGCGCGTCCGGGTCCAGGCCCGCGAGCGCGGCATCCACCTGGGCGCCACCCCCTTCCACCGCGAGGAACGATCGGGCGCGGTCGCCGAGTCGCTGCCACGCGTCGTCGCCCGCGACCCCCCGCAGGAAGGTCTCCGCCGCGAGCGCCGAACCGCCATCCCTGTACGCTCGATCCGTTGCGCTCGCGACGGCCTCGAACGCACGCCGCGTCGGGGCGTCGGCGAGCGGTCCGTACGGCGGTTCCCAGGCGACGACGACAAGCGTGCGCGCCGGCTCCCGGGAGGCGAACTCGAGGCCCACGACACCGCCGAAGCTGATCCCCACCACGGCAGCGGCCCGACAGCCCTCCGCGTCGAGGACGGCGGCGAGATCGTCCACGTGGACCTGGACGGGGAGCGGTGTCGGGTCGGGCAGGCGGCTGCCGCCGGAGCCCCGCCGATCCACGGACAGGACCGTGAACGCCGCGGAGCCCACGAGGGCGTCGGCCAGCCCCTGCAGCTGGGCGCCCGTCGACAGCGTGCCGTGGAGGAGCAGGAGATGGATGGGTCCGGACCCGCTCCGTCGATAGACCAATCGGGCGCCGTCGGGGCGCTCCAGGGTCCGCGCCAGGGGGGCAGCGTCCAGCCGCGCCCGCAGCTCGGCGCGTCGGAGCTTGCCACCCGACGTGCGCGGCAGGACCTCCAGCCGGACAAACGCAACGGGGACCTTGAACCCGGCGAGCCGCCGCCGGCAGTGGTCGGCGAGGGCGTCATCCCCCGGATCGATTTCGTCGGCCCGAACCACGATCGCCGCGACCGGGACCTGGCCCCAGGCCGCGTCGCGACGGGCGGCAACCGCGGCATCGGCGACCGCCGGGTGCTCCAGGAGCACGGTCTCGACCTCGAGCGGCGAGATGTTCTCGCCGCCCCGCACGATCCGGTCCAGCCGCCGGTCGTGGACCACGAGCCGCCCGTCCGGGTCGAGACGTCCGAGATCGCCCGTGCGCAGCCAGCCGTCGGTGCCGAGCGCCGCCGCCGTCGCCTGGGCATCCCCGAGGTAGCCGGAAAACAGGGCGGGGCTGCGGACTTCGATGGAGCCGACGCCGTCCCGATCCGGGGCGTCGATCCGGAGCTCCACGCCGGGGAGCGGGCCGCCGGCGGTCGCAGGGTGGGCGCCGGCCTCCGTCGTCGGCAGCGCCGTGACCCCCGACGCGGCTTCGGTCAGCCCGTACGTGAGGACCACCGGCCAGCCGGCCGCCATGGCGCGACCCACCAGCGCCGGCGGGATGGCGCCGCCGCCCAGCAGGACGGCTCGAAGCGTCCTCGGGGGCGGCCCGCCGGCGGCGGCATCGAGCAGGCGGGTCAGCTGGGCCGGGACGAGCGAAACATGGCTGGGCCCCGGATTGGCCCGGAGCGCCGCCAGGAGCAGGTCCGGGTCCGCACGGGGGGCGATGACGAGGGGGACGCCGGCCAGGGCCGCGCGCCACACGACGCCGAGTCCCGCCACGTGCCCCAGGCCGAGTGCCAGGAGCCAGCCGGTCACGGGGGGCAGGAACGCGAGCCACGACTCGGCGCTGGCGGTCATCGCGGCGACGGACAGGACGGCCGGCTTCGGGCCGCCCGTCGTCCCCGAGGTCATGACGAGGACGGCCGGCGCATCCGGCGGCATCGCGATCGGCACGGCGGCAGCCGACCCGGATCCCGGACCGTGCTGCAGATCGACCAGGTCCTCCAGCGCCAGACGAGGCAACCCGAGCAGGGCGGCGGCCGCCGCGTGCCGAGCATCGTGGACGACGATCCGCGGATCGACGAGGGTGGCGGCCGCGGCAAGCTCTGCCGGCGTCAGGTCGGTGGCGAGCGGCGCCGCGACCG
>JBKJVO010000230.1:0-12399 GCA_046717305.1 Candidatus Limnocylindrales bacterium | reverse complement strand
GCTCCGTGTCGCGCCGATCGCGGATCCCACGCACGAGATCCTCCAGGGCATCGACCTCGACGTCGGGCCCGGCGAGGTCCACGCACTGATGGGCCCCAATGGCTCCGGCAAGACGACGCTCGCCTATGCCCTGATGGGCCACCCCGCCTACGTCGTCACCGGCGGAAAGGTCCGCTGGATGGGCCGCGACATCCTCAAGCTTTCGCCAGACAAGCGAGCCCGCCTTGGGATGTTCCTTGCCTTCCAATACCCGACCGCGGTTCCCGGCCTGTCGGTCGCGAGCTTCATCCGAAGTGGGCTGAACGCGAAGCTCCAGGGCATCGACAAGAACGGCGACATCGATCCGACGGATCCGGTCAAGGGCGGCGTGTCCATGCTCGACTTCCGGCGGCGGATGCGCGAGAAGCTCGCGCTCCTGAAGATGGACGAGAGTTTCGTGTCACGTTACGTGAACGACGGCTTCTCGGGCGGCGAGAAGAAGCGCCTCGAGATGCTCCAGATGGCGATGCTCGAGCCGAGCATGGCGATCCTCGATGAGACCGACTCGGGCCTGGACATCGATGCCCTGCGGATCGTCGCCGAGGGCGTGAACGCGATGCTCAACCCCGATCTCGGCGTCCTCCTCATCACCCACTACCAGCGCCTGCTCAACCACATCAAGCCGGACGTCGTCCACGTCCTGGCCCAGGGCCGGATCGTCAAGTCCGGCGGCAAGGACCTGGCGCTCCGCCTGGAGGACGAGGGCTACGGCCCCATCCTCCGCGAGGCCGGCCTCGAAATCGACGTCCCCGACGACGCCCTCCGGCTCGACGAGCCGGCCGTGCTCGCCCACTGAGCCGGACGGAAGACCGACCGATGACGATCACGGCGCGACCGGACGCGGACACCGGGGCCGACCTCGCCCCCGACGCTCGAATCCGCGACGGGCGTCTGGTCCCGGAGGTCATCCGCGCCGAGTTCCCGATCCTCGCGACCGCGAATGCGGCCGGGCGACCGTTGGTCTACCTCGACTCCGCGTCCACGAGCCAGAAGCCGCAGGCCGTGATCGACGCCCTCGACACCTACTACCGCGAGTACAACGCCAACGTCCACCGCGGGATCTACGAGATCGGCGAGCGGTCCACGGCCGCCTACGAGGCCGCACGAGCCAGCGTCGCGCGGTTCGTCAACGCCCCGGACCATCACGAGATCGTCTTCACCCGGAACGCGACCGAGGCGATCAACCTCGTGGCCTACTCGTGGGGTCGCAGGAACATCGACCGGGGCGACGTGATCGTCCTCACGGAGATGGAGCACCACGCGAACCTCGTCCCGTGGCAGCTCCTCGTCCAGGAGCGGGACGGCGACCTCGAGTTCATCCCGATCACGGATGACGGCGTCCTCCGCCTCGACGTGTTCGAGGTGCTCCTCCGACTGAAGCCGAAGCTCGTCGCGTTCACGCACGTCAGCAACACGCTCGGGACGATCAACCCGGTCGCCGAGATGACCCGGATGGCCCACGAGGCCGGCGCGCTCGTCCTCATCGACGGTGCCCAGGCCGTGCCGCACGTGCCCGTGGACGTCCAGGCGATCGACGCCGACTTCTACGTCTTCTCCGGCCACAAGATGCTCGCGCCCACCGGGTCCGGCGCCCTCTGGGCGCGCCGCGAGCTGCTCGAGTCGATGCCGCCGTTCCTCGCCGGCGGCGAGATGATCCGCGAGGTCCACCTGCGCCGGAGCGAGTGGAACGAGATCCCCTGGAAATTCGAGGCGGGAACGCCGGACATCGCCGCCGAGATCGGCCTCGGCGCGGCCGCCGACTACCTCCGAACCCTGGGCATGGGCCGCGTCCGCGAACACGAGCGCGAACTCCTGGAGTACGCGCTCCCGGCGCTGGCAGCCGCGCACCCGGACCTCGCTCTCTACGGCCCGATGGACCCGGGGATCCGCGGCGGGGTCATCCCGTTCAACATCCCCGGCATCCATCCGCACGACGTCGCCCAGGTGCTGGATCGCTCGGGGATCGCCGTCCGGGCCGGCCACCACTGCACGATGCCGCTCCACGAGCGCCTGGACCTGCCGGCCACCGCCCGTGCCAGCTTCAATGTCTACACGACTCTCGCGGACATCGATGCCCTCATCGCCGGCATCGCCGACGTGAAGCGAGTCTTCGGGAGCTGAGGCGCGGGCGGCGGTTCTTGACGAGTAGGTATGCGATTCATACCATGCCGGTATGAAGACCACTGTGAGCGAAAAAGGCCAGATCACGATCCCCAAGCGGTTGCGTGAACGCCTGGGCCTGAGGCCGGGCACGGTCCTGGACTTCGAGGAGGCGAATGGCCGTCTGGTCGGGCGCAAGTTGGTGCCCGCCGATCACCTCGATGAGCTCGTTGGAATCCTGCATCTGCCGGGCGGCACGGACGCGTTTATTCGCGAGATCCGGGGACCTGGGCCGGACGAACTCGAGGCATGATCACGGCCGTGGATACGAGCGTCCTGCTCGACCTCTTCACCGACGATCCAGTGTTCCGGGATCGCTCGCTCGCCGCGATCCGCCAGTGCCTGGCCGGCGGCCCGCTGATCGCAAGCGACGTGGTCTGGGCCGAGGTGGTGGCGGCGTTTGCGGATGACGAGGCCGCCACGCAGGCGATGGGCGGGATACCGGTCGAGTATTCGGCGGTCCACGCAGGATCGGCTTCCCGTGCCGGTTCGGCCTGGCGCGGCTATCGTCGACGAGGAGGCACTCGCGAGCGCTTGGTCGCCGACTTCCTCGTCGCTGCCCACGCCATGGAGCAGGCAGATCGGCTGCTGACGAGGGATCGCGGATTCCAGACACGCGCGTTCGCCGGCCTGACGATCGTCGATCCGTCGCGCTGATATATCCGACCTCGGTGGTCGGGATTGGCGACTCGCGCTACACTCCGACATCGACATGGACGATCTATACCGCGACTACATCCTGGAGCACTACCGGCGGCCCCATAACTTCGGGGTGCTGGAGGGAGCGAACGCGTCCCACGAGGGCGCGAACCCGCTGTGCGGCGACCGGATCACGCTCCAGCTCCGCCTGGCCGATGGGAAGATCGCGGGCGTGGGGTTCACGGGCCGCGGCTGCGCAATCAGTCAGGCGTCGGCATCGCTCCTGACCGATGAGGTCAAGGGCAAGCCCGTCGTGGATGCCTCGTCGCTGACGTCGCGGGACGTCCTGGATCTCCTCGGGATCGACATCTCGCCGGCGCGCCTGAAGTGCGCACTCCTCAGCCTGGAGACCCTCCAGCGCGCGCTCGCGGATGCCGGCCAGACGGCGGCCGTCGGCGCCGGGGGCCAGACGGCATGAACCGGATCGACGTCGGCGCGATGTCGGGCATGGGCCGCTGCAGGTGTACGCCGCCGGCCTGATGGCCGGCTGATCCGCGACCGCGTCCCCTCTCGCGGATCGCGTCCCGCTCGCGCGGTTCCTCGTGACCACCGTGGGCCCGTCCTCGACACACCTGCAGGAGCACCGACATGACTCTCCGACTGGGCGATATTGCCCCCGACTTCACCGCCGCCTCCACCCAGGGCGAGATCCGATTCCATGAGTGGATCGGCGACGATTGGGCCATCCTCTTCTCGCATCCCAAGGACTTCACGCCCGTCTGCACCACCGAGCTCGGCGCCGTCGCCAAGCTCAAGGGCGAGTTCGACAAGCGCGGCGTCAAGGTCCTCGGCCTGAGCGTCGATGGCGTCGAGGACCACGAAGGTTGGTCCCGCGACATCGAGGCGACCCAGGGCGTGGCGCTCAACTTCCCGCTCATCGCGGACAAGAGCCGTGCCGTCGCCGAGGCGTACGACATGATCCATCCGAATGCCGAGGCGACCCAGACCGTCCGATCCGTCTTCGTGATCGACAATCAGAAGAAGGTGCGGCTCTCGCTGACCTACCCGGCCAGCACCGGCCGCAACTTCGACGAGCTCCTCCGCGTTGTGGACTCGCTTCAGCTCACCTCGAACAACTCGGTCGCGACGCCTGCGAACTGGAAGCACGGCGACGATGTGATCATCCTCGCCTCGCTTACCGATGAGCAGGCTCGCGAGAAGTTTCCCCAGGGCTGGCGCGCGGAGCGGCCCTACCTCCGCTACGTTCCCGATCCGTCGAAGTAAGACCGGAAGGATCCCATGGCGAAGTCGTACACGGAGCTCCTCCGGGAGGCAAAGGCCTCCATCCGGGAGGTGAACACTGCGGAGGCAGACCGCCTCCGCGCCGAGGGCGTGACGTTCGTCGACGTCCGCGAAGCCTCGGAGTGGGAGCAGGGATACATCCCCGGCGCCTTCCACATCAGCCGGTCGTATCTGGAGCAGCAGATCGAGGCGGCCGTCCCGGACCGGGAGGCGCCGGTCGTCCTGTACTGCGCCGGCGGGGTTCGTTCCGCGTTCGCCGCCCAGACGCTCCAGCAACTCGGCTATACGAACACGATCTCGATGGCCGGCGGCTTCCAGTCGTGGAAGTCCGGCGGGCTCCCGTGGACGGCTCCGGTCGTCCTGTCCAAGGCACAGCAGCAGCGCTACAGCCGCCATCTGTTGATCCCGGAGGTCGGCACGAAGGGCCAGGCGAAGCTCCTTGAGTCGAAGGCCCTGCTCATCGGGGCTGGCGGGCTCGGCAGCCCGGCGGCGCTCTACCTGGCGGCCGCGGGGGTCGGCACGATCGGGATCGTCGACTTCGATGTCGTGGACGTCTCCAACCTCCAACGCCAGATCCTTCACACCACGGATCGAGTGGGGGACAAGAAGGTGGAGAGCGCCCGCAAGACGATTGCGGCGCTCAACCCGGACGTCACCGTGAACGCCCACGAGGAGATGCTCGTCGGCGACAACGTCGAGCGGATCATCGCCGGCTACGACGTGATCCTCGACGGGACGGACACGTTCGAGACCCGGTATCTCCTCAACGATGCGGCGGTCGCGGCGGGGATTCCTGTCGTCCATGCCTCGGTGTTTCGGTTCGAGGGCCAGCTCACGACGTTCATCCCGTACGAGGGGCCGTGCTATCGCTGCCTCTACCCGACCCCGCCGCCGCCGGAGCTCGCGCCAGGCTGCTCCGTGGCAGGCGTCCTCGGCGTGGTGCCCGGGATCCTGGGCATGCTCCAGGCGAACGAGGTCCTGAAGCTCCTCCTTGGGATCGGGACGACGCTCGCCGGGCGGCTCCTCCTGTTCGATGCTCTTGAGGCCGAGTTCACCGAGCTGAAGCTGCGCCGCGATCCCGCGTGCCCGGTCTGCTCGGACGAGGCTCGCGCGGCCCGCGAGCGCGGCGAGGCGCCAACGCTTGCCGCATTCCCCAGCGATGCCCCCTTCGTCCTCGGTGGGGCAGGGTTCGGCGGAACCCCGGGGGCCCGGGCATGAGCACGGTGTTCATCCCGGCCGTGCTCCGGCCCTCGGTCGGCGGCGTCAAGTCGCTGGACCTGGGCGGCGCCACCGTCGGCGAGCTCGTGAACGCGCTCCTCGAGCGGCATCCGGGCCTCGGCGGCCAGCTGCTGACGCCGGAGGGCGAGCTCAACCGCTTCGTCAACGTGTACGTGAACGGGCAGGACGTCCGGTACCTCGACGGCCTCACGACAGCGGTCGGGGAGCGCGACGAGGTGCGGCTCCTCCCGGCGATGGCGGGCGGCTGAAATGGCGGCCAGGGCGCCGGTCGTGACAGAGGATCACGACCACGCTCATTCGCTGGCCCATGCGGACCTCGCCCCGCACGGCGGCCGATACGACAGCATCCTCGAGGCGATCGGGCATACACCGCTCGTCGCCGTGCCCCGAATGTCCCCGAATCCCGCCGTCCGCATCTACGCGAAGCTCGAGTTCATGAACCCGACGGGTTCCGTGAAGGACCGCGTGGCTCGGGCGCTCATCGAAGATCTCGAAGAGCGGGGTGCGCTGGGGCCGGACTCGATCATCCTCGAGCCGACGTCCGGCAATACCGGCATCGCCCTGGCGATGATCGCCCGCCGGAAGGGCTACCGGATCGCGCTCGTCATGCCGGACAACGTCACCCCGGAGCGGCGCCAGGTGGCGGCGCTGTTCGGGGCGGAGATCATCGATTCCTCAGGTCGGTTGGGGTCCAACGGGGCCATCGTCCTCGCCAAGGAGCTGGCGGCGCGGGATCCGCGGTTCGTGATGCCCTACCAGTACGGCAACCCGGCCAACCCGCGGGCCCACGAGGTGACCACCGGCCCGGAGATCCTTGCGGACTGCCCGGAGGTGGACGCGGTCGTCGCGGGCCTCGGCACCGGCGGCACGCTCATGGGCCTCGCCCGCTTCTTCCGGACTGCCAAGCCAGGCGTCCGGATCGTCGCTGCGGAGCCGCTTCCCGGCGAGGCGGTCCAGGGCCTTCGCTCCCTCGACGAGGGGTTCGTGCCGGAGATCCTGGACCTGTCCCTCCTCGACGCCAGACTGCTCGTCTCGAACCGCGACGCGATCGCAGCCGTGCGGGACCTGATCGCCCTCGAGGGGATCTTCGGCGGCCCGTCCTCGGGCGCCGTCCTCGTGGCGGCGGGGCGCGTCGCGCGGGAGATGGACGGCGGCACGATCGTGTCAATTCTCCCCGACGGCGGTTGGAAGTACCTGTCCGCGGGCACGTATTCGCGCTCGCTCGACGAGATGGAGTCCGACCTGGAGGGCGGCGTCAACTGGTGGTGACCGCCGCACGCTGATCGGGCCGGCCCCTTGACGACCATCTGACCAGTGACTAAGTCACTGGTCACAACGAGGTATCGGATGACGGATCGAACGATCATGGCGAGCCGATTCAAGGCGGAGTGCCTGGCCATCCTGGATCAGGTGGATCGCGATCCACTCCCGTGGGTCCAGGCGCTGTTCCGTCTGCCAGGGGTTGAGGCGGCTGCCGTGAGCCCGACGGCCGCGGCCCGGGCCGGCACGCTGGACGCAAATCGGTTCCCCGGCGATCCCATCGATCGGATGCTCTACGCCACGGCGCTCGATCTGCGCGTCCCGCTCGTGACGAAGGACGAGCGACTCACGGCCTTCGCGCGCGCCGGCGGTGATATCGATGTTGTCTGGTGAGGGGGTGGGCGACGCGGGCCCCGCAAGCGTCGCTCTGCCCGACGAGATCCGCGCGGCGATCGTCGCATACGCCCGGGCGGAGCTGCCGAACGAGGCTTGCGGGCTGATCGTCGGGGATCGGCCGGCGGCCGATGGCGGGCGTGCGCTCTGCTGGGAGCCAACTCGCAACCGCGCCGCATCCCCGTACCGCTACGAGATCCACCCCGAGGATCTCCTGCGCCTGACGATCCAAACGGACGACGCGGACGAGGTCTTCTGGGGGATCGTGCACTCGCACGTCGCGTCGCCGGCTCGGCCATCGCCGACGGACATCGGTCTCGCCTTCTACCCGGACGTGCTCTATGTCCTCGTCTCACTTCACCCGGACGAAGCGGACGCCGCTACCGGCGCGCCGGGGGTTCGAGCTTGGCGGATCGTGGACGGCGCCGTGGATGAGGTCGCCATCGTCGTCGGGCCATAGGCGTCGAACGCAGGCTCCCGCGCGCGGATCGGCCGGTGCCGGCGTGCAACAGTTGTGATCATCTGGGCTGGCACCGCACGCGGGAGAGGCCTAAGATCCGCGAACGTCGGCGGACCGCCGCGCACCGGAGGGGGTCATGGTTCGCTCAGCGTTGTCCCGAAGCTTCCTGGTCATCCTGGCCGCAGCGGCCTTCATCGGCTCGGTGATGGTTGTGGATGGTTCCCTCCCACGGGGTGGACGAACCGGACCTGACGCGGGTCTCGGACGCGGCCCCGGCGCGGCCGAGGACAATCAGGAGGCCGCCGAGCAGCAGGAGAAGACCGAGCGGCGCAACGCTGCGTTCGAGGTAGCGCGCCGAGCCGGCAACTCCGGTCAGGTGCGCCCGGCCGCGGCGCCGGCCGCGACCGGCTGGGTCGGCGAGCAGCCGTTCGACACGACCTGGGACGATTGGGAGCCCGCCATCGCTGCCGATCCGAACGCGCCGTACGTCTACGGCCTCGTCACCCGCTACGGCGCCCCGAAGCCGTGCCCCGGCAACTGCCCGACACCCTTCATCGTGCTCGAGATCAGCGCCGACAACGGCACCACCTGGTCCGAGGGCAAACCGCTCTGCGCCTGCAAGGGCTCAGGTCAGTTCGACCCGATCATCGAGGTCGTGCCCTCGACTGGCCATGTCTACGCGCTGTACATGAACGGCTTCAACGTCCTGTTCACGAAGTCGACGGACCACGGCCAGTCCTGGTCGGCGCCCGTGCCGACGTGGGGCAACGTCAGCTGGAACGACAAGCCGGTCATCGCGGTGAGCAACGACGGGAAGGACGTCTACGCTTCGTTCAACGGCCCGACGGGCGGCGACCCCTGGGCGGTCCAGTCGCACGACTTCGGCGCCACCTGGAACCAGCTCAAGCTCGTCAACTCGGGACGCTACTTCTTCGCGTTCGATGCCGACGTCGCCTCCGACGGAACCGTTTACTTCTCGGAGAGCGCCCTCGTGTACACCAGCGCCGGCAACAGCGGGGCGGTCATCGACACCATCGAGCACCACGTCTTCGTCTCGCGGGACGACGGCGCTACATGGGATGACCGGCTCGTCGCGACGGTTCAGCCCGGTGTCGTCTGCGACGCGGCGGGATGCACGGCCGACTTCTACGTTGGCCATACCGCGCTGTCCGTCGACGGCAACGGCGCGGTCGTTGTGCTGTACGACGGCGCGGCGACGCCCGGCGGCTTCCAGACGATCTTCGCCCGACGATCGAGCGACAGGGGTGCCACCTGGAGCTCTGCGGTCGCCCTCTCGAAGGCCGGCGAGACCTCGACGGCACCGGCGGTCGAGTCGCGCGGCACCGGAGACGTCCGGGCCTGGTATTACGAGACCACCGGCGGCAACGACGACGCGTGGAACGTCTGGTACCGTCGCTCGACGGACGGCGGGGCGACGTGGTCGTCCGCATTGCGGATCTCGGATGCGGGGAGTGGCGCCGCCTACAAGACGCCGCAGGGCTTCCTCGAGGTCTACGGCGACTACGGCGAGATCGCCATCACCTCGGCCGGCAAGACCATCGCGATCTGGGGCGAGGGCCTCAGTTACACCGGCCCGGGCGGGGTCTGGTTCAACCGGGAGCGCTGACGTCGGCGACCGCGTCGCCGGCTCGACGCGGGAGCAGTCGTGGAACGGCTCGCGGCCGACGCGCAGGTGGCGGGGATCATCGCCGCGCCTGGGCAATCGCCAGGGAGCCCACGCGCTCGACAAAGCGATCCAGGAATGCCTCCGCGTCGCCGTGCGTCGCGACCGCCACGTTCGGAGGGCGACCCATAGTGCTCCGCCAGTCGGCGACGGTCATGCCGTGGGCAAGGCCGGGTCCCGTCTCGACGTCGACGAACAGCGGCCGGGTAGAAACGAGCGCTGTGTCGATCGCCGCCGCGACCGCGAACGGATCGTGGATGAGGGCGCCGTAGAAGCCGTCGTACCGAGCGTGGAACTCGAAGTAGAAGCGCAGCGCATCCACGACGAAGCGAAGCACGGGGTTTACGGCCACCGTCCCGACCGGGAACATCGGGGTCGCACCTGACACGAGCGCCGCGGCATCGTCCTCGGCGGCGCCCGCGCGCCGGGCGAGCCGCGCCACGTCCTGGGGAAGAATCCGCGCGTGTTCAGTAATGTCCAACCCCATCCCCAGGGGGAGCGGAATGGACGGATCCGCCGCGAGCGCCCCCGCCCACGCAGCGAAGCAGGCCTTCGCCGCGTGCGGGTCCACGAACAGGTTCCACTCGGTGGTCGGGGTCGTGTTGCCGGGAACGCGGAACGCGCCGCCCATGAACGTCCAGCCGCGGAGGAGGGAGGGCAGACGAGGCTCATGCTCGAGCGCGAGAGCAAGGTTTGTCGTCGGGCCAAGCGTGATGAGGTGGAGCTCGCCGGGTCGCCACCTCGCGGCGTCCACAATCACGTTGGCGGCATGCATGGGCACGAGCGCGCGGGTAGGCGCGGGCAGCTCCGCATGGCCGATCCCGCGCGGGCCGTGCGTCTCCTCGGTGGTCTGCAGCGGCTTGACGAGCGGCCGCTCCGCACCGAGGGCCACCGCCACGTCCCCGCGCCCGGCGAGCTCCAGAAGCGCGAGCGTGTTGACCGCGACCTGCGCCGCCGGCACGTTCCCCGCGACACACGTGACGGCAATGAGCTCGATCTCGGGCGAGGCGCACGCGTACAAGAGGGCAAGGCTGTCGTCGATGCCGGTATCCACGTCGAGGATCACGGGCACTCGGTCGGTCATCACCGGAATGCTACGGGCTGCGCCGTGCTGACGGTCCGGCCCTACACTTTCACCCCGTGACCCACCGTTCGGACGACCGTCCTGACCTCCCGATCCTGCCCTACGAGCGGCGCGTGGCGCACGTGACGGCGTGGGATCCGCGCGCGGTCATGGTCGCCGCAATGATCGCCGCCATGATCCGGCGGCGGCGCCCGGACCTCGCGCTTGAGCACATTGGCAGCACGGCGGTCCCCGGCCTGCCGGGCAAGGGGATCGTTGACCTGTCCACCCAGGCGGATCCCGCCGACATCCCCGGGATTGTCGAAGCACTGTACGGCCTTGGATTCCAGCGGCAGCCCGGGCCCGACCCGTGGCCGCCCACGCGACCGATGCTGGTGGGGGCGGTGGAACTGGACGGCGCTGAGTTCCGGATCCATCTCCACGTCCAGCCGACCGGCGGCGACATGCCGCGCGACCTCGCCTTCCGCGACGCACTTCGGAACGATCCCGAGCTGATGCGCCAGTACACGGAGCTGAAGACCGCGATCACCGGCGGCAACTCCGTGGATGGCTTCCGCTACACGCATTCGAAGACGACCTGGATCCTGGGCGTCTACAAGGCCCTCGGGTTCCGGATCCCGGCAATCCTGCCGCCGGCCACGATCGGGATCCTGGGTGGCGGACAGCTTGGTCGCATGCTCGGGCTCGCGGCGCGCGAACTCGGCTACCGGGTGGCGATCCTGGACCCGGACGCGGACTGCCCTGCGGCGGCGGTCGCGGATCGCGTCGAGGTTGGGAGATACGACGACCTCGAGGCCGCGAAGCGCCTGGCGGTCGACTGCTCGGTCATCACCTATGACCTGGAGCACGTTTCGGTTGACCTCGTGAAGGCGCTTGACACCGGACAGGTTGCGATCCGCCCAGGGCCGTATGCGCTGAAGCTCACGCAGGACCGGCTCGCGGAGCGGCGCTTCCTCGAGGCGAATGGCGCGGCCGTTGCAGCGTGGCGCGAGGTCTCGTGGCCCGGCGAGCTTGCGGCCGCCGTCGCCGAACTCGGGATGCCCCTCCGCTTGAAGGCCAGAATCGGCGGGTATGACGGGCGGAGCCAGCTTCGGATCGCGGATCCCGCCGATCTCGAGGCCGCGACGGCGATGCTGGCTCGAGAAGCTACCGCCGGCCGGCCGATGCTCCTCGAGCGCGAGCTGGCCTTCGCGGCGGAGATCTCGGTGATCGTGGCTCGAGGCGTTGACGGCCTCTCAGGCGCCTATCCGCTTGCGCGGAACGTCCACGACCAGGGGATCCTCGTCGAGTCGTCCGCGCCCGCCGGGATCCCGGCGGCGGTGACCGCGGCCGCGGTCTCGCTCGCCACGGACCTGGCGACGGGGATGGGCATGGTCGGTTTGTTGACCGCGGAGTTGTTCCTGATGCCCGATGGGTCGCTCGTCGTGAACGAGCTCGCCCCGCGGGTCCACAACAGCGGCCACTGGACGATCGAGGCCGCCGTCACGAGTCAGTTCGAGCAGCACATTCGGGCGATCTGCGGGCTGCCGCTGGGTTCGACGGACCTTCGGACGGGCGGCGCGGCGACCGTCAACGTCCTCGGCACGGGGCAGGACCGCAGGGCGCAGCCGCTCGGCCTGGAGGCGGCGCTCGAGGCGGCCGACGTCCACGTCCACCTGTACGACAAGCGCCGCGTCTTCGAGCGACGGAAGATGGGGCACGTCACGGCGGTCGGGTCGTCGCCCGAGGTTGCGCTCGCGGCCGCGCGCGACGCGGCGGCACGGATCACGTGGGCGGACTCGACCGGCGAGAAGGCGGAGGCGCGTTGATGGCTGGAGCGACACCCGTGGTTGGCGTGGTCGGCGGAAGCCGCTCGGACTTCCCGATCCTCGAGAAGGCGACGGCCTTCCTCGAGATGCTGGAGGTCCCGTGCGAGCTGCGGGTTGTGTCCGCGCATCGCAGCCCGGACTACCTGTTCCGCTACGCCGAGACGGCGGCTGGGCGGGGGATCCGCGTCATCATCGCCGGCGCGGGTGGCGCGGCGCACCTACCCGGGATGCTCGCCTCGAAGACCCTCCTCCCGGTGATCGGCGTGCCGATTCCGACGCAGCACCTCGGCGGTCTGGATTCGCTCCTGTCGATCGTCCAGATGCCGCGCGG
>JBKJVO010000229.1:0-8261 GCA_046717305.1 Candidatus Limnocylindrales bacterium | reverse complement strand
TCGAGACCCTCTCCCGCGAGGTCCTCGAGGGCGTGATCGGGATGCTCGCGGGTGCATATCCGTCGGACGAGTTTGCCGAGCTCAAGGCGCGGGTCGTGTGGGACCGCGTGACCGACGTCGTCGAAGGGCGCCGGGACGCCCGGGTCGTCGCCGTGACGTCGGGCGGCACCATCCCGGACCGGGGGCTGTTCGGCGTCTTCCTCGCCGGCGAGACCGGAACGCCGGGTCGGCGCGTCGGGGAGCTGGACGAGGAGATGGTGTACGAGCTCCGCGCGGGGATGCACGGCGATGTCGTGGTTCTCGGCGCGAGCAGCTGGCGCATCCTCGACATCACCCCGGACCGGGTCATCGTGGTGCCGGCGCCGGGGATCCCCGGGAAATTGCCGTTCTGGAAGGGCGATGCTGTCGGTCGGCCGATCGAACTCGGGCGGGCGATCGGTGCGTTCGTTCGCGAGACGGAGGGCGACCTCGCCCGGGGCGAAGGGGGCAGGAAGGCGGTGGCGGCGCGCCTCCGTGCGGACCACGACCTCGACGAGCTGGCCATGGGGAACCTCCTCGCCTACCTCGAGGAGGAGCGCGATGTCGCCGGGGCGCTGCCCACCGACCGGCGGATCGTGGTCGAGCGCTTTCGCGACGAGCTCGGCGACTGGCGGCTGGTCATCCTGACCCCGTTCGGCGGCCGGATCCACGCCCCCTGGACGCTCGCGATCGAGCACCGGCTGCGCGAGCGCCTCGGGATCGAGGCCCAGACGATCTGGTCGGACGACGGGATCGCCGTCCGGCTCCCCGAGGGGGAGGGAGACGGCGGGGCCGCTCGGCTCACCGAGATCGAGGCGCTGCTCTTCCCGTCGGCGGACGAGGTGGAGGATCTCGTGCTGGAGAACGTCGGCGCCTCGGCGCTCTTCGCGTCGCGTTTCCGGGAGAACGCGGGCCGCGCACTCCTCCTCCCGCGTCGGCGTCCGGGCACGCGGACGCCGCTCTGGCAACAGCGCCAGCGCTCGGCGGATCTCCTTGCCGTGGCGTCGCGCTACGGGAGCTTTCCGATCCTCGTTGAAACCTACCGCGAGTGCCTGTCCGATGTCTTCGACCTGAACGCACTCCGGGAGGTTCTCGGTGCGGTCGAACGGCGGGAGATCGTGGTCCACGCTGTCGAGACGACCAAGGCGTCGCCGTTTGCGGCATCGCTCCTGTTCGATTACGTCGCTGCCTTCATGTACGAGGGCGACACACCGCTCGCCGAGCGCCGCGCCGGCGCCCTGGCGCTGGACCGGGATCTCCTTCGGGAGCTGCTCGGGCAGGAGGAGCTGCGGGAGCTGCTTGACGGAGCGGCGCTCGCCGATCTCGAGCTGTCACTCCAGGCGGTCGCAGAGGACCGGCGGGCAGGGACGATGGACCAACTGCACGACATCCTGCGGCGGCTCGGCGATCTCTCGGAAGCGGAGGTCGTCGCGCGGGTGGAAATCGGATCCAAGGTCGCGGTTGCCTGGCTCGCGGAGCTGCGGGCGGCTCGGCGGGCCGTTGTAGCCCGGATCGGGGGCGAGGACCGCTGGATCGCGATCGAAGATGCCGGGCGGTACCGCGATGGGGTGGGAGCGCAGCCGCCGGTCGGGATCCCGGAGGCGTTCCTCGCCCCGGTCGCCGGCGCGCTGGAGGGGTTGCTCGCGCGCTGGGCACGAACGCACGGGCCGTTCCTCAGCGTGGACCCGGCACGCCGCTGGGGGTTGCCGATCGGCGTCGTGGGGGATGCGCTCCACCGGCTCGCCGAGCGCGGGTCGCTCGTCCTCGGTGAGTTCCGGCCGGACGGCACGGAGCGCGAATGGTGCGATCCGGAGGTCCTCCGCCAGCTTCGCCGGCGATCGCTCGCGCGGCTGCGACACGAGGTCGAGCCGGTCGAGCCGGCCGCACTCGGGCGGTTCCTGCCGGCCTGGCATGGACTGGCCGCAGTGGGCGAAGCCGCGCCGCCGCTTCGCGGGACCGCGGCCCTCGAGCGGCTCGCTGAGGTCGTGGACCAGCTCTCGGGCGTCGCGATCCCGGCGTCCGTCCTCGAGCGGGACATCCTGCCGGCCGGTGTGCCCGGCTACGGGCCACGGCTGCTCGACGAGCTGGGCGCGCTCGGGGAGGTGGCCTGGGTTGGGCGGGGCAGCCTGGGTCGGGACGACGGCCGCGTCGTGCTCTACCGGCCGGGCCGGGAGGCGCTGCGTCCAGCGAGGTTGCCGGACGGCATGGATCGGCCCGACGGCCTCCGGCATGAGGCGATTCGGGCGCACCTCGTTCGTCGAGGCGCCTCGTTCTACCGCGAGCTGCACGCGGCCACCGGCGGCGGCACGGATCGCGATGTCCTCGATGCGCTGTGGGACCTCGTCTGGGCCGGCGAGGTCACGAACGACACGTTCGCGCCCCTTCGCGCGCTTCGCTGGAAGCGGCCGGCGCGCTCGACCGCGCGGCCCCGGCCAGGCCGCCTGACGTCGCTTGGCCCGCCGGAGGCTGCCGGCCGCTGGTCGCTGGTGCACGCCGCGCCGTCCGGCGGGAGCGCGACGGAGCGGCTCCACGCAACCGCGCTCGCGCTCCTGGATCGCCACGGGGTGCTCGTCCGCGAGGCGGTGATGGCCGAGGGCATCGAAGGCGGCTTCGCCGGGATCTACCCGGTCCTCCGGGCGCTCGAAGAGGCCGGCCGGATTCGTCGTGGGTACTTCGTCGAGGGGCTGGGCGCGGCGCAGTTCGCGCTCGCGGGGGCGCTCGATCGGCTTCGCATGGTCCGCGACCACAGCACCGAGCGCGCGGCGTCGTGGACCGTCCACGTCCTCGCGGCCGCAGATCCCGCGAACCCGTACGGCGCCGCCATCCCCTGGCCCCGCCTCGGCGACGACGACCGCCGCCCGCTTCCCCGGGCCGCCGGCGCATCCGTCGTCCTGGTGGACGGCGTGCCCGCGCTCTACCTGGAGCGCGGCGGGCGGTCTCTCCAGACGCTCCCCGCCTTTGACGACCCGGGGGTCGCGCTGGCCGCGCTCCCGACCCTTCGCCGGCTCGTTGGCGACGGCCGCGATCGCGAACTCGTCGTCGGGCGCATCGACGGCGTGCCGGTGGCGGATTCACCGCACCGCGGCGCGCTGCTGGCGGCGGGGTTCGTCGCCGGCTACCGCGGCCTCGTCCTCCGGGACCGCTGAGCGGCGTCGCAGTTGACACGTGTTGTGTCCCGTGGGGGGACCGGCACGGTTACCACTCTCATCCACGAACAGCAGGTACAGGCACCGACACTACCGCGATCGTTCCCGGGACAAACCTTCAGGGCGATCGACGGGGCAGAATCAGAAGGAGCGACGGCGGATCTTCGGGTGGCCCCACAGCACAACCTTCGACAATCTCGTCCCCTTCTCGGTAAAGGACCTTGCCGCTCGCGTCGAGCACCTCCAGGTCCGGCGCAAACCGAGCACTGAATCCTGGGGGCCACACGACTTCGCCCCGATTGCCGGACCCCTCCAGCCACGCCACGCGGGGGTCGCTTGGATCGCCCATGAGCCTAGCGCCGCCGCCGCCGACCCCCAGGCAGACGCGTGGAACGGCCGCAAGTGTCGGCAGCGCCATGACGAGAGCCGAAGGAGATACGTCGGGCGGCGGCCCACCGCATCCCACGAGCGCGGCCCACAGCAAGGCATGCCAGGAGCATGAGAACAAGCGCGGGAGGCGCCGTGAACGGGGGCGTCCCGTCATCGGCACGGCCGACCCGCTACTTCGTGTACTCGGACGAGCATTGCTGCGTTGCCATTACGGCTTAGCCAGTTACAATCGTGACGCCGAGCGCCCCGCTGATCCGCGTCCAGTACTCGCCATAGCACTCTGAGTGGTCCGAGAGGTAAGCGGTCACCATTCCCCTGATGTAAGGGAACCCACCAGCCCCCACTCTCTCTGTCAATCAAGGTCCAGACGAGTGTAGGCAGCACGTCTAGCGAGTAGTGTCCCAATGACCAGTAGTGTCCCAATGACCAGTAGTGTCCCAATGTCGCTGCTCAAGGCCTTCGGGAGTCTTGGTGCGCTGCGTATCATCGGCGGCAATGTGCGAGCACTACGTCGCCCGGGCCGCGGAGCCATTCCGACTGGATGAGCTGTGGGATTTCACGGAGCGCCTGGAGCGGTTCGGGATCGCCGGGTTCGGGTGGGGCGCCGCCTGGATTGATTCTGACGGCCGGATCGCGAGCTATCGCGACGTCCGGGCGTTCCGGGACGACGATGGGCGTGACGCGGTGGGGCGCCGGGAAACAACGTCCGCGCTCGTCCACCTGCGGCGGCCGTCGAAGCTGTCAACGCTCGGGATTGCCGACACGCAGCCGTTCGACGATCCGGCAGCCCGGTACAGCTTCAGCCACAACGGCGACCTCGTCCTGCATCGGGACTGGCGCGCCCGATACCGCGCCCAGGGTCGGATCAGCGGCAGGGCGGACACGGAAGTGGGCGCCCGCTGGCTGGAGGACGAGTGGCGCCCGGGCGAGTCCGTGCCGCACGTTCTGGGTGCGCTCCACGACACCTTCGGAGGCAACGCGAACCTGGCCGTCCTGACCGCCGACGGCTCGGCCCACCACTACGCCGGCAACCGCGAAAACCCGGTCTTCACGTTCCGCCTGGGACGGATCGGGATCGCCGGGACCGGGATCTTCTCGCTGGATCGGTCGCTCTTCCGGTTCGTGGCGCCCGGTGCCTCGGACCGCCGGATGGTTCCCATCCGGACCACGGCAACGCTCGATCACGAGGGCCACCCGACCGCCACGTGACAATAGCGCCCCGCCGGCGTCCTAGCACCGATCGGGTACCTGAGAGGGAAGGAGAGGGACATGGAGATCCCGCAGGCCGCGGCAAGGGTCGACCAGAATGGTCGTCCGGTCGAGGATATGCCGAAGTCGCAACTGATCCGCCTGTCGCTCTATTGGCTGGGCCTGTCGTCGATCTTCATCGGGGTCTCACAGATCCTGTCGGGTCGGATTCAGTTCGAGAAGGACAGCCCGCTCTACTCACCGGGATCTGAGGGCGGCACGCTCTTTGCCCTGACCGTCGCCGGCGCGCTCATCGCCGCGCTCGTCCAACCGACCATCGGCTCGATCTCCGACTACACCATCAGCCGATGGGGCCGGAGGAAGCCGTACATCTTCATCGGCTCCGTTCTCGACGTCGTGTTCCTGTACGGGATCGCGACGTCGAACTCGATCGTCGCGATCGCGGCGTTCATGGCCCTGCTCCAGTTCAGCGCGAACTTCGCCCAGGGGCCCTTCCAGGGCTACGTGCCGGACCTCATCCCGGCGAAGCAGGTTGGGCTCGCATCGGCGCTCGTCGGGCTGTTCCAGGTGCTCGGCAACGCGGTCGGCTTCGGGATCGGGTCGGCGGCGGTCGCGACCGACAACTTCTTCCTCGGGACGATGGCCCTCGGCGCCCTCGAGCTCGCGACGATGGTCTCGGTCGTGTGGCGCGTGAACGAGGGGCGGACCGCCAAGGAGAGAGGCGGCAGGTCATGGCTCGCGGTGGCTCGGGAAGCCTGGGACACGGACATCCTGAAGGAGCGCAGCTTCCTCTGGCTGGTGGGCTCGCGGCTCTTCTTCCTGATGGGCGCGACCATGCTCATCAATCTGTCGCTCTTCTACTTCGCCCAGACATTCGGCCTCAGCCAGAAGGATTCAGGCGGGACGAACTTTCTCGTCCTGGCGGGAGTCATCGTCGGCAACCTGCTCACGGTCATCCCGGCTGGGCGCATCTCCGACCGGGTCGGGCGGAAGCCGGTGATCTACGTGGCATGTGCGGTCGCCGGGATCGGGATGCTGATCGTGGCACTCGCGCCATCGATCCCGATCGTCGTCGCCGGGGCTGCGCTCTTCGGTGCCGGTTCCGGGATGTTCCTCGCCGTCGACTGGGCGCTCATGACCGACATCATCCCGAAGGCGTCGTCCGGCCGGTACATGGGGATCAGCAACGTGGCGACGGCCACCGCCGGGATCTTCTCCCTGCTCCTGGGCGGGAGGCTCATGGACATCGTGAACGGCATCGCCGGCTACGGCACGGGCCCGCGGGCGGCCCTCCTGCTCGCGGTCGTCTTCTTCGCCCTCGGCGCGCTGCTCCTTCGTCCGGTGATTGAGCCGCGCTCCCGCCGCGACGAACCGGCCGCGGCGATGACCTGATCGAGCATCGAACGAGGGGGCCGATGTCAGTTCGTCGGCGGTCTCCCCGGCGCCTGGATTCGCCTCCGCCGGCCTGAGGGGCGTCGCCCGCCGGTATACTCCCGCGCAACCATGAGTGACGGCACGGTCATCGTCATCGGCGGCGCAGAGGACAAGATCCGGGATCGGATCATCCTCAACCGCTTCGTCAGCCTCGCCGGCGGCGAGGATGCAATCGTGGTCGTCATCTCGACGGCGTCCTCGCTGGGCCATGAGGCCGGCGAGCGATATCGGCAGATCTTCACCGAGCTGGGCGTTCGGACAGTTCGGCCGCTCCACGCGATGACGCGCGCGCAGGCCAACGACGAGACGTTCGCCCGGGCGGTCCGCGACGCGACCGGCGTCTTTCTGACCGGCGGCAACCAGCTCCGGCTGTCGTCCACGCTGGGCGGGACCCGTCTGGCCGACGCCGTCCTCGAGCGGTTCCGGCACGGCGCGGTGATCGCGGGCACGTCCGCCGGGGCGTCGGCATTGTCCAGCCACATGATCGCGTTCGGCGCCTCAGGCGCCACGCCGAAGCACCGCATGGCCGCGATTGCCGCCGGCCTCGGCGTCCTCCCGGGCGTGATCGTCGACCAGCACTTTCAGCAGCGGAACCGGCTCGGGCGCCTGCTCAGCCTGATCGCCCAGAACCCGAGCCTGCTGGGCCTCGGCGTGGACGAGGACACGGCGGGCGTGGTCGGGCCGGACCTGGTCCTCGAGGTCGTCGGCCGCGGCAGCGTCACCGTCGTCGATGGGGCGGCCGCGGAGACCGATGCCTGGGAGGTGCGAGGCCATCGACCGGTCATGATCAGCGGCGTCGTCCTCCATTCGCTGCCGGCCGGCTACCGGTTCGACCTCCGGCGCCGTCACCGGGTCGTGCAGCCGAGCCTCAAGGCCCTGCCCGGCGGCGAGGCCGCCGCGTCCAGCTAGCGTCAGACGGACCGCCGGCGACACCGGCATCAGGGGAGGGGCGCACAGTGGCCGAGGCCGCCGCCGCGAAGTCGAGCCGTGCCAAGCGCTCTCGGAGCGCATCCGCGTTCGCGGCCCCGACCGGTCACCCGGCGCCCGACCTCCGGATCCTCGAGACCCGCATCCTCCGCGGCCCGAACTACTGGTCGCGCTCGCCCGTCGTCCGGATGCTCGTGGACCTGGGCTCGCTGGAGCAGTTCCCGAGCAACACGATCCCCGGCTTCGTGGACGGGCTGATCGCGTGGGTCCCCTCGCTCGAAGAGCACGCCTGCTCGCTGAACCGGCGCGGCGGCTTCCTCACCCGGCTCCGCGACGGGACGTGGGCGGGCCACGTCGCCGAGCACATCTCGCTGGAGCTCCAGAACCTCGCCGGCACGGACGTCCGTCACGGCAAGACCCGAGGCGCGGGGGTCGTGGGGCAGTACAACGTCATCTACGAGTTCCGCGAAGAGGCGGTCGGGATCGAGGCCGGGAAGTTCGCCGTCCGGATCGTCAACCACCTCGTGGACCCGATGGCCGACCCCGACCTGGACTACATCGCCGAGCTGGAGCGGCTCATCCGACTCGCCGAGCGCCAGGCGTTCGGACCATCCACCCAGGCGATCGTCGACGAGGCGGCGTCGCGCGACATCCCGTTCATCCGCCTGGATCGGCACTCGCTCGTCCAGCTTGGACAGGGCGTCCATCAGCAGCGGATCCGGGCGACGATGACCTCGCGGACGTCCGGCATCGCGGTGGACGTCGCGAGCGACAAGAACCTGACCAACCGCCTGCTCGACTCGGCCGGGCTGCCCGTTCCGAAGGCGGACGTGGTCGAGGATGTCGAGGCGGCCGTCGCCACGGCGACGCGACTCGGGTTTCCGTGCGTCATCAAACCCCTGGACGGCAACCACGGCAGAGGGGTCCACCTCGACCTCCGGTCCGAGGAGGACGTCCGCGCCGCCTGGCCGGGCGCGCTCCGCGAATCACGCTCCGGCGAGGTCGTCGTGGAGACCTACATCAGGGGGAACGACTACCGCTGCCTGGTCATCGGCGGCAAGGTCGCGGCGATCGCCGAGCGAGTCCCGGCGTCCGTGACCGGCGACGGCGTGCTCACCGTTCGCCAACTGGTCGGCA
>JBKJVO010000228.1:0-3909 GCA_046717305.1 Candidatus Limnocylindrales bacterium | reverse complement strand
GCGGGCGCGGATCGCCGCGGACGAGCTTGCCGTGATCGTCGCCGGTTATCCCTCCGCCGCCCTGGAGGCGGGGCGGCAGGCCGCGCTGGGGCGGGTGCTGCTGGCCGAGGGCGACGTGGCAGGCGGGATCCGGGAGCTGCGCGCGGCCGTCCGCGGCTGGCGCGATGTCGGTGCCCCCTACGAGGTCGCCCGGACGAGGGCCGTGCTGGCTCGGGCGCTCCGCACGGCGGAGGACGAGGACGACGCGGACCTGGAGCTGCGTGCCGCGCTCGATGAATTCCAGAGGCTCGGGGCACGGATGGACGAGGCTTCGGCCGAGCGAGAGCTCCGGGACGCCGAGGATCGCAGGAGCGGTCCAGTGCAGGCCCGGATGACGTTCATGTTCACGGACATCGTCGGGTCCACGAACCTTGCGGAGGCCCTCGGCGATCAGGCCTGGGAACGGCTGCTTCGCTGGCATGACGACACGCTGCGCGGGCTCGTGGCCGGCGGGGGAGGGGAGATCGTCAACTCCACCGGCGACGGCTTCTTCGCCGCCTTCGACGCAGCCCCAAAGGGGATCGCCTGTGCGATCTCCATCCAGCGGGCCCTGCGCGACCACCGCGCGAGCACCGGGTTTGCAATCGCCGTCAGAATCGGCCTGCATACCGCCGAGGCGAACCGACGGGGGACCGACTACAGCGGCATGGGCGTGCACGTTGCCGCCCGCGTCGCCGCGCTCGCCGGGGGTGGTGAAATCCTCGCCACGGCCGAGGCGCTCACCGAGGCAGGGAGCGTCGCCACGTCTGACGCAAGGGAGGTCCCGATCAAGGGCGTGACCGCCCCGGTGAGCCTGTCCTCGATCTCGTGGACCTGAGTCGAATGCGGCCGGTGTGAAATGGGTTACGCGGGCGTCTACGACGTGCTGCACGCCTGGGCGCAGGAGCAGACTGCTTGAGCTCGGCCGCAGGCCGACGCGACGCACTCACTTGGAACTCGTTCATATTCTTCGACGATCCGGATGGCAACAGCCTGGGCCGTGCAGGAGAAGCCGGTGGACGCGTAGGGCCGGACCGCGTGGGGTCGCGACTGGTCAGTCGGCTGCCCGCGAGGCCTGCGCCCGGCCCAGGGCGGCCTGCAATCCGAGGTCTGCGACCCAGTGATCGATGTACGCGGAGTCGAGGGAGTCCCCAGCGACGTCGAGCATGGCAGCGACATCCCGGAGTTGCCGATCGGAGCCGCTCTCCATTGACCACTCGAGCTTCGCGACGATCGTATCCTCCGGGGTCGCGATCCAGGCTGAGGTGCCGAGGAGATCAGCGCGCACCCGACGAGAGAACTCCTGTGTGGAGAAGCGGCGCTGCTTTCTGATCACGAAATCGACCTTCCAGCCGGTCGTGGCATCGATCGCATTGAACTGGGTCCGGGTTTCAAGAGCGGCGAGCGCCGCATGCGCGTCGACGTAGAGCCCGGCCGCCTCGAGCTCGACGACAAGATGGGCAATCCCGCCAGGATCCGGGTCGATGACGATGTCAAGGTCGCGCGTGGCTCGCGGCTCGCCGTGATAGGAACTCGCGACGGACCCGGTGATCATGTACGGGACGCCGGCACGCTCAAGTTGGGCAGTCGTGGTAGCGATGAGCGCTGTGAGGCTCACCTTGTCGGTGGCAGGCGCCGAGTGCGCGCTCGAACCGCGATCGCACGGCCGAGCAGGAGCTCCACCAGCGCCGCCCTGACCTCTCGATCGGAGTAGTCCGGATGACGATGCCTGATGCCCGCTTCGGCGAGCGCCCTGACCTCGTCGCTCATCGCCGCGGCCGCAGCCAATCGCTGCGCAGGCGCCATCTTCCGAAGGGTTTCCCGTTGGCGCTCGAGGGCCGCGGATGACGTGTCGAACCGTCGCATCGTGCCCACTGTAGCGCGATGCCGGGGCGTCTATGACGATATCCATGCCCGGGAGGCGGGCCGGGGTGCCGCTGCGCGCGGCGGGGTAGCGTCCCCGGTTGGCGACCCGCCCGGCCGTCAGCGGTCGAAGCGCCAACGGGTAGCGCCACACGGTTCCGCGGTGGCGACGCCGAATACGGTGTCGAACCGGAAGCGATAGAGCGGCCAGGGTCAACGCGATCGGCAACGATCGCTTTTGGTCTCACCCGCGACCTCGCGTTCAGCCGTCGCTCAGAAGGCCCGTCGAAGCAGGATCAGTCCGACAAGGACGACCGCGCCGAGGGCCAGCATCTCGAGCGGGCTCAGTGCGGAGACCGTGTTCACGGCGCCATTGATGGCGTTGCCGACCGAGCTGAAGAGGTCAACCGGCTGGCCGAACGGTTGTGAGCCACCCGAAACCTGACCGGCCGGTCCGTCACTGATCCCGCCGCCATACTCAACCACGTGCGCATCATCGCACCCGGCGCAAGGGCCGAGCCGGCGCCGGTGCCGGCACGCGAAATGGCGCCGCCGGCGACCACCGGCGCCCGGGCGCCGGCCACTATCATCAGCAGCGCATGGACACCGCCGACATCG
Source organism: Candidatus Limnocylindrales bacterium (assembly GCA_046717305.1). Lineage (GTDB taxonomy): Bacteria > Chloroflexota > Limnocylindria > Limnocylindrales > CSP1-4 > UBA5189. Next base: position 1,410 of record JBKJVO010000228.1, on the reverse strand, counting down.
ACCTTCGAAACGCCACCTACGGGCAGTTCGTCGCGCTCGGCAGAGCCCCGTCGGCGGCGGAGATCGCCTTGACCACCGGCACGCCCGAGGCCGGGGTGCGCGAAGGCTGGCGACGGCTCCACGACGCGCATGCGCTCGTCCTCGATGGCTCGGGCGAGATCTTGATGGTCAACCCGTTCTCGGCGGTGCCCACCCCGTTCCGGGTGGAGGCAGCCGGACGATCCTGGTTCGCCAACTGCGGCTGGGACGCGTTTGGGATCGGGGCTGCAATGCACGTCGACAGCACGATCCGCACCGAGTGCGCCGACTGCCACGAGACAATCGAGATCGATGTTCGTGACGGAGGGCCGACGGACGCGAACCTCGTCTTCCACGTCCTGGTCCCCGCGATCTCGTGGTGGAACGACATCGGGTTCACCTGAAGCACGATGCTGGTCTTCCGGTCGGAAGCACACGTCACGACCTGGCTCGCCGGTCGCCCCGGCGGCGCCACGATCCCGGTCCTGAAGCTCGCCGAGCTCTCGATCGCCTGGTGGGGGGATCGACTCGCCCCGAACTGGCGCCCCCGCCCACGCGAGCAGGGCCAGGCGATCCTGGATGGTCTGGGGCTGACCGGCCCGTTCTGGAACCTCGGTTGACCGACGAGCGGCCACAGACCTGGCACTACGGGCTCGTGGCCCGCTGGTGGGGCGAGTTCAACGCCGCGCAACCGGACGAGTTGGCCTACTTCCGAAGCTCGATCGAGACGTTCGGCGAGCCCGCCCTGGACCTGGCCTGCGGCGCGGGTCGGCTGCTCGTACCCCTGCTGGCGGCCGGACTCGACGTCGAGGGCGCCGACCTCTCGGCCGACATGCTCGAGCGGGCTCGCGACGTGGCGGCGGCACAGGGTCTGCAGCCGGTCCTCCACGCCGGCGCGATGCACGAGCTGGACCTGCCGCGGCGCTACGGGACGATCTACTGCTGCGACTCCTTTGGGCTCGGTGGCCACCGCGAGCACGACCGCTTGGCGATGCGGAAGGTCTTCGAGCACCTGGAGCCGGGCGGCGCGTTCGTCTTCAACCACTACCTCCCGTACGACGACGTCGACGAGGCGATGTGGGCACGCTGGCTGCCGGGCCATCGAGGCAGCTATCCGCACGAGTGGCCGGCCGACGGCGATCGTCGTCGAACGGCGGACGGGGATGAGATCGAGCTGCTCTCCAGGGCAGTCGACCTCGACCCGTTCCTCCAGCGCAGGACACTGGAGATGCGCGCGCAGCTCTGGCGAGACGGCCGGATCGTCGGGACAGAGGAGAACATCCTCCACGAGAACCTCTACTTCGCCCAGGAGCTCCTGTTCATGCTCGAGGCCGCCGGCTTCCGCGACGTGACGGGGGAGGGCCCGTACACGGGGCGTCCGGCCACGCCGGA
>JBKJVO010000227.1:0-3175 GCA_046717305.1 Candidatus Limnocylindrales bacterium | reverse complement strand
CGATGGCGCGACGCAGACGGCGACTCGGGCACTCAGCATCAAGATCACAAGGAAGTAGCTCGGACGGCCGGGGCGCCGTCCCGCTTAAGCCCGCGCGAGGCCACCACGATGTTGAGCTCCTATGTCGTCAAGCCCCGATTTCGGCGCTGCGCTGGGCGTCGGCGAGCATCGTCCGCCAGATGACATTCGCCAGGTGACGCTTGAGACAACGGAGCGCCTCCAGCCAGGACCTGCCCTCGGCAATCCGCCGCGCCATGTACGTCTTGGCCCGGGGATCGGTCCGGGCCTGGGTGAGGGCGATCGTGTAGAGGGCTCGATTGAGTTGTCGGTTGCCACCCCGGTTGAGGCGGTGTCGACTGGTCTGACCCGAGGAGGCGGGGATCGGCGCGGTGCCGCTCATCTGGGCGAACGCCGGCGCCGAGCGGATGCGACGGGGATCGCCCGTCTCACCCAAGATCTTGGCCGCCGTGAGGGCAGCCACGCCTCGGATTGTCGGCAGGCTCGAGCCAGAGAGCTGCACGACTGCGCGAATGCGACCCTCGAGCGCGTCGGACTCGGCATCGAGCGCTCGAAGCCGGACGAGTTCCGCTCGGGCGAGCTCGGCTCGCACGCCGCCCACACGCTTCAAGAGCCGAGCCACTGCCGCGAGGTAGCGGGCCGCGCTGAGGTTCCTGATCTCGCGCTTGTACCCGGGAGTGAGGACGACGAGGTGGGCGTGGAGCTGGTTCGCGATCCGGGTTCGCTCGGCCAGGCAATGCTCCCGCGCGTCGACGAGAAGTTTCAGGTCCTCCGTGATCCCGGGCATCGGGGCCGGGCCGAGGCTCTTCTCCCGGAGAGCCACCCGAGCGATCGCCAGCGCGTCGCCGGGATCGCTCTTGCCGGCCCGGCGCAGGTGTCGGCGCTCGCGATCCGTCAGCACCGCGGGCACCTCCACCACCCGCTCACCGGAGGCCACGAGCAGGCGCGCCAGGGCCGCACCGTACGAGCCCGAGCCCTCAATTCCGAAGCGTCGCTCCGGGCCGTGCATCCGGGCCCAGTGCAGGAGTTGGGCGTGCCCCTCGCCGTCGTTCGGGAATGTCTCCGCGCCGCGCTCGCGACCGGCCTCATCGATCGCACTCGCCGCGAGGGTCGCCTTGTGCGTGTCGACCCCGATCGTCACCATCGCCTGCCTCCATCGCGTGGGTAGACTCGATGCGCGCGACCGGGCGGACAGGCATGCGTGCGGCTCGCCAAAGAGATCACGCTCCTATCAAGTCACGCCCGGCGCGCCCGACTCCCGCCGAGGGACGCTCAAAATCAGAGTCACCACCCTAACGGGCTGGACATGCCATACGTGGAGTCACCCCGGCGGGTTCGGACTACGCTCGCGGATGAGCGCGGCGCAAGCAAGAGCCTACGCAAGCCTACGCATGCCATCGTGTGGGGATCTGACGCACCCGTCCAGCCGCGTCTGGGCTACGAGGCGCGGGCTGTTACGTGCGGCCGGAGCGTCACGGCACCCGCCGCTTTCGGGCGTCCTCTCCGCGGATGCCGCCCTCCGCCAGGGCCGCCGCAAGGCCCGCGAGATCCTCGACCGTCACGTACAGCGCCGGGATCCGCAAGAGCCCGAACCGGACTGGCTCGTTGAAGTCGAACCGGACGCCGGGGACGACCGCGAGCAGTCGGCGGACCTCGTCGGCGCTGAGGCCTCGCGCGACGGCCTGGACGGTCCGCGGTCGTTCGAGGGCGTCACAGGGGTGGCAGTCGCGATGTTCATCCGGATGAGGAATCGAAAGTAGCTGCTCAAGCAGGCGATCCGGGCGCCGACCGTCGCCGACGACGGCTCCCGTCCCGAGGCACCGATCCCATACGCCCAGGCGAGGACGTGGGCCGGTGTCACCCGGTCCGGCGATCCGACCCGCTCGAAGAACGGCCGAAGCATCCTGGCGTAGCCCTCGACGGTGCGCCGGGAACCCGAGCGGCGCTCCTTCTCGGCGAGGAAGGCGACGACGATCTGAGCCCAGGCTGGGACGTCATCGCGGAGCTGGGCAGGCAGGAGCTGGGGGTTCATCGGTGGTACCTCGGGCTGGGGGAATGGAAGGCCCCATCCATCACTCAGGTGGCCCGAGAAAGCAACACCATGCCGGGATCGTGTGAGCTGTCATGGGGAGTCGCGCCCCGTCGCCTACCAGACGACGGAGGAGGCCGTACCCCGGACTCCATCGGCAGATTGCGGGGTTAGCTACGCGGTTCTCGCCGAGCCGCGCCCATGACTGTCGCTTTTCTACGACGGCGTCGGCAGTCAGGCGAGGAAGGCCGGCGAGAAGGAGACGTACCGATCGAACCGGCCGAGATCCGCGTCGGCGAAGAAGATCATCGGGAACGATTCGAGCCGATACCCCCGGCCAAGTAGGTGGTCGAGCGCGATCCGGTTGATGAGCGCGACGTCGAACCAGACCTGCGGGTGGCCGGCTCGATGCGCCACCGTCTCGGCGTCCGCGAGGAGCCGGGGCAGGTCGGCCGGGTCGAGTGCTGCATACGGCCCGCCCCAGCTGGGCGCGATCGGCTCATAGCCGTAGGCCACGATGTCCCCGCCGCGTCGGTACACCTGACCCGGCCGCTCCTCGGCGAACCAGCGGTGGTCGACGTCCCGACGATAGCCGAGGAGCTCGCGGTCGATCGTGGCGAGGCGGGCCATCGTCGCGCGGTCGGGAACCAGCGGTTCGACCCGCAGATCCGAGGCTACCGAGACCTCTTCGGGGGCACGTCCAAAGCTGAAGATCGGGAACCGGCCGTCGAGGCCAGAACGGACATAGCGTGCGACCGCCCGCACGTCGACCGTGGCGATCAGGGTCCGGTGCCGGGCACCCTCGGCGGGGAAAGCCCGCTCGAGGAGTTCGCGGCCCACGCCACTCGTTTGGGCGTCCGGAAGTACGAAGAACTCGGTCAGCTCGCGGACGCCGTCCCGCAGGATCGATCGGGCGTAGCCGATCGGGCGCCCGTCGTCCTCAGCGATCCAGAAGCGGTCAGCGGTCCGCGCCAGGTGCTCGAACAGTGGCCGGCGACGACGCTCCCAGGCGTCGGGATCGCCGGCGGTGGAGTTCGAGTTCGCCGACATCCGGAGCCCGAGGTCGTCGATCGTCGTCTCGAAGATCTCGAACACGAGCCGGGAGTCGGCAATCGATCCGGGACGGTA
>JBKJVO010000226.1:0-6385 GCA_046717305.1 Candidatus Limnocylindrales bacterium | reverse complement strand
CGTTGCGGCAGCCTCCCCGTAGCCGGTGCCGCCGTCCGGCGACATGTGGACCGTGAGGAGCTGCGAGCTCGTTCGCTCCTGCGCCGCACGGACGCCCGAGGAATTGGCGACCGCGATGCCTTCGAGGGAGGTCGAGAAGGAGCCATAGGCGAGGACGCCGAGCGCATCGGCGGCCGCGATGACCGCCCGCACACCCTCGGCCCGGAACTCGGGCGTGGCCTGCGCCGTGGCCTCCGCGTACCCGGCCGACACGCCGACCAGCGGATCGCCTCCGTCCGGTCCCGGCAGGCCACCCCAGTCGTCCAGCTCCTCGCACGTCCGCGCGATCGCCGCCGCACGCTCCACCAGGGCCCGAAGGCCGTCGTCGTCCGTCCGTCCCGAGGCGGCCACGGCGATTCGCCGCCCGGCGCAGAACCGGAGGTTCACTCCGATGTTCGTCTCCGCCACGTTCTGGTGGATCTCGCTGTTGGCGAAGCGCGTCAGCGCGGCATCCTCGGCGGTGACGAGTGCCTCCGCCTCCGTGGCGCCGGCGGCCAGCGCACGCGCCACCACGTCCTCTGCGATCGCGAGGGCCGCGAGGGACCGCTCGCCGGAGACGGTCGGGTCAGACCGGCTCACCATTTGCCCACGCCGACCTGGACGTTCCGGAACCGCGCGCCGGACACCCCGTGGCCCACGTGCGCCCCCTGGCTGGGCTCGCCCTTCCCGCAGTTCGGCGTCCCGAGCATCACGTAGCTGCTCGTGTCGCCGACAGCGTCGCACGCCCGCCAGAACTCGTAGGTGATCCCGGTGTAGGTCGGATTCTTGAACAGCCGGCCCAGCTTGCCGCCCTTGATCTCGTAGGCGACCTCGGTCGCGAACTGAAAGTTGAGGCGTCGGTCGTCGATGGACCAGCTCCGGTTCGTCGTCAGGTAGAGGCCGTCGTCCGTGTCCGCGACGATGTCGTCGAGGCTCATCCCGTCCACCGGCAGGAGATTGATGTTCGTCATCCGGATCAGCGGGATCCGGTTCCAGCCGTCGGCGCGCATCGCCCCGCCGGACGCCCGCCCGATCCGGGGCGCGGTCTCCCGCGACGTCTGGTAGCCGACGAGGACCCCGTTCCGGACGAGGGGCGCGGACTGTGCCACGACACCCTCGTCGTCCCAGCCGAAGGTTCCCATCCCGCCCGGCGACGTGGCGTCCGCCACGATCGTCACGAGGTCCGAGCCGTAGCGGAAGCCTTCGTCCAGCTTGTCGGTGGTGAGGAAGCTGGTGCCGGCGTACGAGGCTTCCGTCCCGAACACCCGGTCCAGCTCCGTCGGGTGGCCGCAGCTCTCGTGGACCTGGTTGTAGAGCTGGCTCGGGTCCAGGATCACGGTCTTCAAGCCGGACGGGCACTGCGGCGCGCTCAGAAGGGCGACCGCCTCCTCGGCGAGGCGCTCCGCGTTGCCGGCAAGGTTCAGGCTACGGATGAGCTCGTAGCCGCCCGCGCCCCAGCCGCCCCCGGCGTCCGGGTAGCTCCGGCGCTGATGCTCGTCGCCCTCGATCGCGTTCGCCTCGACGGCCGTGCCCAGATGGGTGATCTCCTGCTCGGTGAAACTGCCGTCGGTCGCGGCGAAGGTCTTCCACTCGCGCTGCGCGCCGTAGCTCGATTCTGTGAAGGCGACGCCCTTGACGGCGCCGGCCGTGCGATCCGCGGCGAGCAGATCCGCGATCTTCCGCTCGAGGGGGATGGCGAACGGGTCCTCCTCCACCAGGGTCGCATGCCGGCCGACCGCGGGCGGTCTGTCGTCCAGGACGACACGGTCGCGGAGCGCGGTCGCGGAGGCCCGGGCGATTCGGACGGCGAGCGCGGCGATGCGATCGGCCTCGCCGAGGTCCAGCCGATGCGACGAGGCGAAGCCCCACGCACCGTCGACCAGGACGCGGACCCCGAAGCCCTCCGATTCACCGGACGCGACGCCCTCCAGGCGCCCGGACTTGACGGCGATCGACTCCTCCTGCCGTCGGACGATCCGGACGTCGGCATAGCCGGCGCCGAGCCGGGCAGCGGTATCGAGCGCGCGGTCAGTGAGGTCTCGCATATCGGGGGCCGGAGCGTAGCAGGGCCAGCTGCCGGCCGCCCCCTCGGGAGAACGCCCTATCCGGGGGGCGTCGTGGGCGGCGCTAGAGCACCGCGCCGCCGCCGATCGCCTGAGCCGTGAGCCACAGCCCGACGCCGAGGACCGCGATCGAGGCGACGAGGGGTGCCTGGGCGCCCACCCACCCGAGGATTGAGCTCGTCGGCAGCCGCTCGAGGCGCTCGCGGGCCACGACCATCACGACCCCGATGCCGCCCAGCACCATCGCCATCCCGAGGCCGAAGGCGACGACGAGGACGACCCCGAACGCCGCGCGCCCGGCCACGATCGTCCCGAGCAGGATGATCAGCGCGTTCGTCGACGGGATGATCCCGCCCGCCAGCCCGAGGGCGAACAGGCTCTTCCAGGTGATCGTTCGGTCGTCGGCGGGCAGGTGGGAGTGGCGGATCCCACCGTGACTGTGCTCGCCGCCGCCGGGCTCCTCGGCGTCATCGTGCTGGTCTGCGTGGTCGTCGGCGTCTGCGTGGTCGTGGCCGTGCGCGTGGTGGTCGTCGGCGTGTGCATGGACGTGAGCCAGGCCCGCGAGTCGCGCCTCACGCCTGCGCCGGCGGACCTCCCCGATGACCATCCAGCCACCGATCGCGACGAACGCGAGCGCCGCCACGAGGGGGATCGTCCGAACGACGAAATCGGGCGACAGGACCGATTCCGCGCCGGTGACGAGGAGCGCCAGGACGAGGATCCCGAGCGTGTGCGAGACGGTGACGGCCAGCCCGAGGCCGACTGCGTGGCGGATCGTGCCGCGTGCCCCGACGACGTAGGCAGCCATGAGCGTCTTGCCATGGCCGGGGGTGAGCGCGTGGCCGGCCCCCAGCGCCATCGCGAGGAGGATCGACCCGAGCGCGACAATCGGCGTGAGGTCCGCGACCTGGAAGAGAGCCGGGATCTCCGAGCCGACCCCACCTGGAACCGCCGCCGGCCCTGCCGAAGGCTCCGGTGTCTGTCCCGCGGGGGACGTCCCCGACGTCCCCGCTGCGCCTTCGAGCGGCGTCGCGTCGGGGGCCGTGAACGGCGCAAGCGTCGGCCCTCCTCCGGTGACCGTGAACGCGGTTGATCGAACGTCGAGCGGCTGGGTCAGAAGGTCCGCCGGGTATCGGCTGAGCCGCGCGGAGAGATCCTCGGACGCCGGAGGGGGCCTCCCATCGGCCGCCATGATCGTCACCGCGTCGCCGAGCACGACGATCTCGCGCCAGCCGATCCGCTCGGCGAAGGAGGAGTCGGCAAAGGTCACGACCGTGGCGGCGCCGAGCGGCGGCGAGAACGCGGCCTTGAGCTCACAGACGATCCGCATCGTCGGCACGCCGCCTGCGCCGGCCGGGAACGTGAGACCCGCGGCCACCAGGACCAGGTCGGCCCGCGTCCCGCCGACGCGAAGGTCCAGGCTGGGCTGGAGCGCAGCGCACTCGTCATCGCGCGCGGCATCCGTTTCAGATTCGGTGACGCTGCCGTCCGCGTCCGCATCGATCCGGATCCGCTCCTGGAACGCGGGGATCTCGGCAAAGTCCACGACGACATCGAGGGCGATTCGATCCGGGCCAACGCGGATGGCCGCGTAGTGGTTAATCGTGAAGTTGCCGAGCGGATGGGCCGACGCGACCGCCGGGATGGCGAATCCAACCATGATCGTGACGGTCGCAATGGCCGCGAGAAGGCGGCGGCGCACGGTGGGGGTCCGCATGGCGTCGAGGGTACGCGTGAGGGGCCCCGGCGGATCAGTTCACCCGGCCTGACGCGCGAGTCGGCGAGGGCCCGATGAGCGGCCGACCAGCGGCCGCCGAAAGGCCGTCCGCTACACTCCGGCTGTGACGCTTCCCGATCGGCCCGTGGGCCGCTTCATCACGATCGAAGGGCCGGACGGCGCCGGGAAGACGCTCCAGGCGAGCCGGCTCGCCGCGGCCCTCTCGGGACGAGGCCGCGACGTGCTCACGACCCGCGAACCGGGCGGCACCCGATTGGGCGAGGAAATCCGTGAAGTCCTCATGGCGATCGGTGGAGAGCCGATCGATCCGATCGCCGACGCGCTGCTCTTCAACGCGGCGCGGGCACAGCACGTGGCGACGGTGATCCGGCCTGCCCTGGCGGCCGGTCGCGTCGTCCTGTGCGCCCGGTACGCGGACTCCACGATGGCCTACCAGGGCTACGGGGGCGGCGTTGATCTCGACGTCCTTCGACGGATCATTCAGATCGCCACCGGCGGCCTGGTGCCGGATCGAACGATCCTCCTCGACCTCACGGCCGAGTCCGGGCTCCGCCGCAAGACCCCGGACCACCACACGCGATTCGAGACGGCCTTCGACCTCGCCTTCCACCGCCGTGCGCGGGCGGGGTTCCTGGAGATGGCGGCGGCCGAGCCCCGCCGATGGGTCATCGTGGATGCCGATCGAGACGCGGATGCGGTCTTTGGCGACGTTCTTGCCGCCGCCCTGGCGGTCGTGGAGACTGCCGTGGACGTGGCGGCGTCGGGGCCGGGTCATCGGTCCGATGAACCGGTGGCGCGCACGCTGCGCATTCCCACATGACCGGCGAGACCGGGACCGGTTCACTCCGGCCCGCCTCGGCGGTGGATGATGCCGACCGGCAGATCCTCGTCGATCTCGGCGAGGGACGCCTCGAGGCGCTGGAAGCCCTGTATGACCGATATCGAGCCATGTCCTTTGCGATCGCACTCCGCATCACCGCCGACCCAACCCTCGCCGAAGACGCCGTCCAGGACGCCTTCCTCGGGGTGTGGAGGCATGCCGATCGGTATGTCGAGGGCCGTGGCAGCGTGAAGACGTGGCTCCTCGCGATCGTCCACCACCGGGCGATCGACGCCGTCCGGCGCCGCCGGCCCGCCGTCGAGCTGCCGGATCCCGAGCTGCCTCCGCCGCCGCAGCTGATTGCCGCCGACGTGTGGCCGGAAGTGGCCGGGCGCCTCGACGCCGTCGAGATCCGCGCCGCGCTCGACACGCTGTCCGACGTCCAGCGCGAGGCGATCGAGCTGGCCTATTTCGGCGGTCTCAGCCAGACGGAGATCGCGGAACGCACCGCGACGCCCCTCGGGACCGTGAAGAGCCGGATGCGCCTGGGCCTGCTCGCAATGCGGCGGGCGCTCGTCGGCGATGGGCTGGGCCCGATGCCCGACGGGCCGGAGCGATCACGATGACCTGCGACGACGTCCGCGACCTGGCTGCCAGCTTCGTCCTTGGGGCGCTGACGCCGGGCGAGGAGGCGGCCGTTCGCGACCACCTCACGACCTGCCCGGAGGAGCACCCGGAGTTCGCGGAGCTCGGCGGCGTCGTTCCGTACCTCGCGGCGTCCGTGGAACCCGTGGAGCCACCCGCCGCCTTGCGGGCGCGGATCCTCCATGCCGCCGCTGCCGAGCGGCCGGCCCGGCCGGTCGAGCGCGCCGTCGAACCGATTCCGTTCCCTGCTGCCGCGGAACGAACCGCCCGTGCCGCCCGATCGCGGCCCGCCGGCTCGTGGGTGATGCGCATTGCGGCCGCCCTCGCGCTCGTGGCCCTCGGGGCGTGGAACCTCCAGCTCCAGGCGCGGTTGTCCGGGGTCGAGGACGACCTTGCCGCGGCGCGGGCCTACCAGAATGGCGTGGCGACCGTGCTCGCCGTGGCGACACAGGCCGGTGCTCAAACGGCGTTTCTCGCGGCGGCCGATCCGGGCACGCGCGCAACCGGCGTTGCGGCCGCCGGCCCGGATGGCGCCGTCGTCGTGGCGATGCACGGTCTCGCGCCGACCGCCGGTGCCGAGGTCTACGAGGCGTGGGTGATCGTCGGGGACGCGGCGCCCGTGCCGCTCGGCGGGTTCACCGTCGGAGCGGACGGTACGGGCGTGTTCCGCGGCGTCACGGCACTCGCCGGACCCGGAGCCGTTCTCGCGCTGACCCTGGAACCCGGTCCGGGCGCCACGACGCCGACGCTGCCGGTCCTGACCGTGGGGTCGTTGACCGGCAGCACGTAGAGCCGCCTTTGCGACCCGAGGTTCAAGCTGGGCCGGCGGCCGCGAGCGCTCCCGGGCCGATCGACTTTGCGTTGCGAAGGGCGGCTTCGGCAGCGGCGACGAGCTCTTCGGAGGTCGCGCCGTCGGTCGGGAAACGGGCGACGCCCGCGGAGACGCTGTAGCTCCGCCCGGCGATCGCGGGACGGCCGGCGACGGCGTCCAGGACCCGCTGCGCGACGATCACGCCGGCCGGCCCGGGCGCGACGCACAGGAACTCGTCGCCGCCCCAGCGCGCAACCGTGTCCACGAGCCGGACCGTCTCGGCGAGGACG